>DASZZN010000043.1 GCA_035544955.1 Candidatus Dormiibacterota bacterium | reverse complement strand
TACTTCCTGCGCGGATTTCTCGCCATCCTCAAAGCCGATCCGACCTCCGGTCCCCCCATGCTGTCACGAGCGCTCGCGGCCGCGCGCAAGCTCGACGACCCCAAGTTGGTGTCGCAGGCACTTTCGATGTCCGCCAACGCCGCGAACGTGGCCGGCGATCGCGAAGCCGCATTGCGCTTCCTCGTCGACGCCGAAGTCGCGACTGAGGAGATCGATCATTACCCCGCCAGGATTTCCGTGCTGGAGGCTCGCGTCCTGCATGCCTTCTTTGGCGGCGATATGGACAAGGTCACGGCGGCCGCCACGGAAGGCGAGCGTCTCAGCCGAGAGATGGGCGATGCCCATAGCCACGAAACGATGTTGCTGAACCTGGGAGGCCCGGCGCTCTTCATGGGTGCGCTGGATCGAGCCAAGGCCTACTTCACTGAGGCCCTGCAGATCGCGCGCCGAATCGACGACCGCGTCGCCCAATACGCCGTGCTCGATGAACTGGGCTGCGTGGCGGCCGCGATGGGCCAGGCCCGACTCGCCGCACGGCTGATCGGGACCGCAGAAACCATCCGAACGCAGGCCGGCGCAAGCCTCCTTCCCTTCCTTCCGCCGCTGCTCGCCCAGGCTGAGGCAGCGGTTGTCGCGTCGATCGGGCAATCCAAATTCGATGCCGAAGTGGAAGCCGGTAAGCGCCTGAGCCGCGACGAGGCCATTCGGTTGGCACTGGGCGAAGCGCTCGGCACGCCCGAGACTGCTTCGACGAACGGGCAGATGGCAATGCTTGGCAAACGCGAGGTCGAGGTCGCCCGCCTGATCGCCGATGGCCTCAGCAATAGGGAAATCGGCGCGCGCCTCTTCATCTCCGAGCGCACGGTGGACAGCCGCGTCCGCAGCATCTTGAACAAACTCGGCGTCAACTCGCGCTCGCAGATCGCCGCCTGGCTCGCGACAGCCAATCGATAGGCCACTAGCGGTCAATCGGTAATTCCAGGGATATCACCCGCGCGGTCGACTCAACCGCCCGAGGTCCGGTCGCTATCAGCAGCGGCCGGCAACATCTGCAGCACCACTCGAGACGATTCGGAATTGCCCATCCGGTGTGGAGAGGAAGACGCCCTTGTCGCTCCCAAGCCAGAGGCCGTGGTCGTCAGCCAGCAGTGATTTGAATCCCACGATCTCTTGCGTCGGACCTGGTCCCGGATAGATTCGGTGGACAACGGTCGGGCTTGCTGCGACCCAGAGTTCCTGCGAGCGACAGGCTGCGGTGCGGCCGGTCGCGATTGTAGTAATCGGCGAACTCGGCCAATACCGCGCGCAGGTGACGCTCGTCGATCACGATCAGGTGATCAAGACATTCGGTCCGAATCGTCCGCACGATCCGCTCGGCGACCGAGTTGGCGGTCGGCACCCGGGCGGAGTGCGCACGCCGGCGACCCAGGCTGGCAAGCTTGCCGTGGAATCACCACCATAACGGAAGCTCAGGGTTTGCACCACGAAGAGGTCGGCCGCCCAGATGCCACGCAGCTGGTTCGCCAGGAAGGTTCGCCAGCGCTGGTGGTCGCCAAAACTAGGGTTGCGGGCCGACGTTCCGTCGGCCCGCAATCGGCCCCAGTTAACGCTCGCCGGGCTTCGGAGATCCTGCAACCGTGGTCGCAGCCACGGAGATTCCGACAGGTCGCGTATCGCCCGATGTGATCGGTGACGGACTGAAGCCCTTGACAGTGAGCCACAGGCCCAGGAACGCCTCCCAGAGGATCTCCGGGACGGTCGCGAGGCCCTGCAAAAAGGAGCCCCGTGGGATCACGCCCAACAGCACGGCGATCCCTGAAGCGGCGAGCAGAGGGCCTCCGATGACGCCGAAGAGCGCCATGCGACGTGGCACCAGGCCGGACCGATACATGAGCCAGCCGAGGATCAGCCCGGTCCCGATGCCGTCGATGAAGCCGGGGCCAAGCAGGAACGTCCAGTTGTGGAGGGCGACCAGCGACTTGCCGACCACGCGCAGCGAGCCCGCATCCGCGGCCGCAGCTCTCTGCCGCAACGTCACGATCGTGAGGAGGCTGAGCAGGCCGATTCCGATGAAGGCGCACTCCACGAGGCGAGCAGTGACGTAGCCGAGGGCCAGGGTTTCGTTCTGCCGCTTGAGCAGCGGGAACAACACGACGGCACAGCCGATGTTGGTAATGATGAGGAGCAGTTCGAGGAACGCCCCCACGAACACGCGGGTGTCGGCGCCCGCACCGTTG
>DASZZN010000042.1 GCA_035544955.1 Candidatus Dormiibacterota bacterium | reverse complement strand
GCCGGGGTGGGGGCCGGGGTCGGCGCCGGGGTGGGGGCCGGGGTCGGCGCCGGGGTGGGGGCCGGGGTCGGCGCCGGGGTCGGCGCCGGGGTCGGCAGGGAGACCGGCCTGGCGGTGGGGCCCATGGCCGTGATCGGGTTCGAGACAGGGCTCAAGACGGCGATGACCGAGAGCGATCCCTGGCCTTCGAGGGTGAGGTCCCTCATGGCATCGGCGACGACCGTCTCCTTCAGCGGTTTGGTGTGGAGTCCGGCGTCCAATCCGAGGTCTGGGCCCAGTTGGGGGAGATTCACCCAGGCGAGCCCCTCGCGGGGTTGCAAGGCTACCAGGGCGATCACGCCGAAGAGCACGACCACCACCGCCGCCAGCCCGAAGAAGCCGGCAAGCGTGCGTCGAAGGTGGGGACCTGTGCCCATCGCAACTCCGATCGTAGGGACGCTCAGTTACAGCGTCCGTTTCCCGGATGGGCACCTGGCCAGGTCCAGCAACGCGCCTCGTAAGGGTCGAGTTCGCGGCCTGCGTTCGAGGTCGCTAGTTGGGGGCAAGGTTGCCCTCGCGGGCGACCGTATGGACGTCCTTGACCGTTTCGAGGCGCTCCATCAGCCGGCTGAGCTGGGTCAGGCTGCTGATCTCCACGGTGGTGGAAATCACCGCGGTCTTGTCGTCGTAGACCTGCACTTCGGCGCCCGTGAGGTTGATCTTGCTCTCGGCGATGACCGTGGCGATGTCGCGCAACAGTCCGGTGCGGTCCCAGGCTTCGATCTTGATTCCGACAGGGTAGAGCTGCCGGCCGCCAGTGTCCCAATCGACCTGGACGACGCGCTCCTGGTTGGACACATTGAGGATGTTCTTGCAGCTCGTTCGGTGCACCGTGATGCCCTTCCCGCGTGTGATATAGCCGCTGATGAGGTCGCCCGGTACCGGCTTGCAGCATTGCGCGATCTGGGTCAGCACACCCCGCTCGCCCTTGACCCGGATCTCACCGGTGGGCTTGAACTGCGGGACCAGCGGAATGAGCGGGAACTCACCGTTGCCGTCGGGCGGCTGGCCGGCCGCCATGTACTTGAGCAACACGGAGTGCGGACTGACATCGCCGTATCCGATGGCGGCGTAGAAATCATTCAGGTCCGTGAATCGAAACTCCCGGGCGAGCTCCAGGATCTTCTCTTCCCCGATCGAGGCGAGCGCGCGCTGCTGCATCCGCCGGAATTCCTTGTCTAGCAGCTCCTTGCCTTTGATGACGTTTTCTTCGCGCCGCTCCTTCTTGAACCAGACCCGGATCTTCTGCGAGGCGCCCGCGGTCTTGACAAAGCCCAACCAGTCGCGGCTCGGCCCGTGCGGGCCTTTTGAGGTGAGGACCTCGAGGATGTCGCCGTTCTGGAGCTGATAGTCGAGCGGCACCATTCGGCCGTTCGCCTTGGCGCCGATGCAGCGATGGCCCACCTCGGTGTGAATCCGGTAGGCGAAATCCACCGCAGTGGCGCCTGACGGCAGTGCCAGCACGTCGCCTTTCGGGGTGAAGACGAACACCTCGTCCCGAAAGACATCGACCTTGACGGCGTCGACGAACTTCTCGGCGTCGAGCACCTCCTTCTGCCAGTCCATCAGCTGGCGTAGCCAGGCGAACCGCTGGTCCATCTTGCGGTCATCCTTGCCGCCCTCTTTGTACGTCCAGTGGGCCGCGACTCCCCATTCCGCGGTGCGGTGCATCTCATGAGTGCGAATTTGGATCTCCATGGGCTCGCCACTATGGCTGACCACGGTCGTATGCAGTGACTGGTAGCCGTTCGACTTCGGCATCGCGATGTAGTCCTTGAAACGGCCGGGAATCGGCTTCCAGAGCGAGTGGATGACACCCAGGGCGCCGTAGCAATCCTTGATCGAGTCGGTCAGCACCCTGATGGCCGTGAGATCGTAGATATCGTCGAACTCCTTCCCCATGGCGAGCTTGCTGGCGATGCTGTAGACGTGCTTCGGCCGCCCGCTCGTCTCGGCCTTGATGCCGACCCCGGTCAACTCGCGCTCGAGGATTTCCTTGATGTCGTTGACCGAGGTTTCCCGCTCTTTCCGCTTGCGCGCGATCTTCTTGACGATCTCGCGATACTCGTCGGGATGGAGCTGCGCGAACGACAGGTCCTCCAGCTCCCACTTGATGTTCCACATGCCCAGCCGGTGCGCCAGCGGGGCGTAGATGTCGAGCGTCTCCTGGGCCATCGCCCGCCGCCGCACCTCCGGGAGGGATTCCACGGTGCGCATGTTGTGGAGCCGGTCGGCCAGCTTCATGAGCACCACGCGGACGTCCTCCGCCATGGCCACGAGCATTTTGCGGACGTTTTCCGCCTGCGCCTGCTCGGGGCTGTGGAAGGAGATCTTCTCCAGCTTGGTCACGCCGGCGACCAGCTTGCCGACGGTCGGTCCGAAGCTCTGTTCGAGATCGGAGATGGTCAGGTGGGTGTCTTCCACCGTGTCGTGGAGGATGGCGGCGGCCAGGGTGTCGCGATCGAGCTGGAGGTCCGCCAGGATGCCGGCGACGCTCAGCGGATGCTCGATGAACTTCTCGCCCGATAGGCGGTTCTGGTCGTGGTGAGCGCTGGCCGCAGCATCGTACGCGCGCGACAGCACGTCGATGTCCTTCGGTGGCAGGTAACTGAGTTTGCTCAGAAGGTCGGCGAATTGCATGACTGAATCCCTATTTCGTTGATGGCGAAATTATCCCCGAACTTCGGGGAATGAATCAGTAGGCCTTTCCCCAGGCCACTTCCATGGCGGCGGGACGGTCGCAAACCGCACAGCGCTGGCCGGCGAGACCGGACCCCGGCAGGATCACGCGGGTGGTGGCGGTCGTCCGGTCCTTGACCGTGCGCTCGTCGTCTTCCCGGCCGCACCACGGGGTGACGGCGAACCCGATCGAGCTCTCGAAGAAACGCACCATGGCGTCGAGCGAATCGAGCCTGACCGTGTGCGCCTCGCGGAATTCGCGAGCTCGTGTGAAGAGCGCTGCCTGAATCTCCTCGAGCATCGCCGGGACGGCGACGCCCAGCTCGCTCAACGGGACGGTTTGCTTGATTCGGTTCAACCGGCGGACAACCGTGGCCTCCGCTTTGGCCAGGTCGCGTGGACCGAGCTCGATCCGCAGCGGAACACCCTTCAACTCCCACTCGTTGAACTTGAATCCCGGCCGCTCGTCGCGCCAGTCAACCTTGACACGGATGTCTTCCAGGTCGGCAAGGACGGGCTGGAGCGCGCTTTCGATTTGGCTCCGCTCGGTATCGCCCCGGAAAATCGGGATGACGATGACCTGCACAGGCGCGATCCGGGGCGGCAATTGCAGGCCGAAGTCGTCGCCGTGCGCCATGACGACGGCGCCTACCATTCGCGTGGACATGCCCCAGCTGGTCGAGTGTGGGTACTGGCGCTCGTTGGTGCGGCCCGTAAAGGTCAGGTCGTAGGCACGGGTGAAGTTCTCACCGAAGTAGTGCGAGGTGCCCATCTGGAGTGCCTTGCCGTCCATCATCATGCCCTCGATCGCGGTTGAGTACTGGGCACCGGCGAACTTCTCACTTTCGGACTTGCGACCGGTCAGCACCGGGATCGCGCACCACTCCTCGGCGATGCGGCGATAGCAGTCGAGCATCTTCGCGACCTCTTCCTCGGCCTCCGCCGCCGTTTCGTGGAAGGTATGGCCTTCCTGCCAGAGGAACTCGCGGGTCCGCAGGAAGAATCGGGTGCGCAGCTCCCAGCGAAAGACGTTGTTCCACTGATTCGTGAGCACCGGGAGGTCGCGGTAGGACTGGATGTAATCGCGCAACACGGTCGCGATCATCGTTTCGGACGTCGGCCGCAGGACCAGGGGTTCCTCGAGGTCCTTGCCGCCTCCCTTGGTGACGAGCTGAAATTCGGGCTCGAAGCCCGCGACGTGGTCCTTCTCTCTCTGCAGGAAGCTCAGGGGAATCAGCGCCGGGAAGTACCAATTTTCGTGCCCGGTTTCCTTGATCAAGCCATCGAGCGGATCCCGAATGTTTTCCCACAGCGCGTAGCCATAAGGGCGAATGATCATGGTCCCGGCGACGGGCGAGTTGTCCGCCAGCTGCGCCTTGCGAACGACGTCGATGTACCAGCCAGGAAAGTCCTGCGACTGCTTGCGAATGTCCTTGACAAAGCCGGATTGTGGCTTGTCGTCGTCAGCCATGTGGCTAAGGAGTATACGGAGCGCCGGGCCGGGCGCTTACGAGGCGAGCTTCTGCTCGTCTTCCTTGGCGATGGCGTCCAGCTCGCGCAGCAACGCGGGCACCAGTTCTTTTTCGGGGAAGGTGCCGACGATCTTGCCGTGCTTGAAGAGGATGCCCTTGTTCTTGCCGCCAGCGATGCCGATGTCGGCGTGCTGGCCTTCGCCAGGGCCGTTGACGACGCAGCCCATCACCGAGACGTTGATCGGCCGCTTGATCCTCTTCAGCGCCTTCTCCACCTCGGCCACCATCGGCAGCATGTCGATCTCGAGGCGGCCGCACATCGGGCAGGCGATCAGGTTGGGCCCCGTCAGCTTTTCGGCCAGCGCGCTGACGATGCCGTAGCCGACCTCGACTTCCTCAACCGAGTCGCCCGCCAGGGAGACGCGGATGGTGTCGCCGATGCCCTCTTCGAGCAGTACGCCGATCCCAACGGCGCTCTTGACCGCGCCGGTGCGGGGCGGACCGGCCTCGGTGACGCCGAGGTGCAGTGGGTACGAGATCTTATCCGCGATCGCCCGGTTGGCGGCGATCATGGTGGGCGGATCCGAGGCCTTCATCGAGACCTTGATCAGGTTGAAGTCGAGCGATTCCAGGATGTGGATGTGCCCGAGTGCGGCGTTGACCATGGCGGCCACCACCTCGTCGATCGGTGGGCGCACACCCGCCCCTTCCTTGGGCCTACCGGGCAGTGACCCGGCGTTGACGCCGATCCGGATCGGGATCTCCCGCTCCTTGGCGCGGCGGGTGATCTCCTTGACCTTCTCCGGGTCCTTGATGTTGCCCGGGTTGAGCCGCAGTCCGTCCACGCCGGCCTCCAGCGCCATCAGCGCTAGCGGGGCATCGTAATGAATGTCGGCGATGATCGGCAGTGGCGACGCTTTCTTGATCTCCACCATCGCCAGGGCCGCCTCCTTGGTGGGGACCGCGACACGAACGATGCGGCAATTCGCATCCTTCAGGCGAGCGATCTCGTTGAGCGTCGCTTTGACGTCTCGCGTGTCGGCCTTGGTCATCGATTGCACCACGATTTCGGCAGCGCCGCCGATGACGACGTCACCGACGCGAACCGGGACCGACTTGCGGCGTGCTTTCATGGCCTCATCTCAACAAGTCGTTATATGTCACCAGACCGATCAAACCAAACAATAGAGCAAGACCGACGTAGTGGACGACCTGCTCACGGGCGGGGTCGACCGGCCGGCCTCGGACCAATTCCAGCACCAGGAAGGCGGCGCGTCCACCATCCAATGCGGGGAAGGGCAGGATGTTTGCCAGCCCAAGGCTGAGGCTGAGCAGCGCGATCACGCCGACCAGCGATAGCGGACCGGCCTGGGCGGCCTTGGCCGTGGTCTTCACGATGCCAACCGGCCCTTCCAGGCCCCGCGGACCGAGCAGACCACCCAATTTCTTGTCGGTCGCCAGCTGGTAGATCCCGCCGACGATCCCGACGATGGAATCGCCCGTGTCGCGCAGCGCCATCCCCGCAGCGTCAACCGGACCGGGCTTCCAGGTGGAGATCGCAGGATGAAAGCCAAGGATGTAACTCCCCGACGCGGGGTCGAGCTTGGGCGTGATGGTCAGGGTCACGGGCTGACCGCCACGGTCGACGACCACCGTCACCGGGGTGTCTTTGGCGGCATCCAGGGCGCTGCGCAGGTCATCGAACTTGTTGATGGACCGACCGTTGACGGAGCGGATCACGTCACCCGACTGCAGCCCGGCGTTGCTGGCCGGGGTGCCGGAGTCGACGGCGCTCACCGCGATTGGGGTTTGGACCTGGGCCGCCCCGACCGTGGTATACACGCCGAAGAAGATCAGCACCGGCAGCGCCAGGTTGAACGCGGAGCCGGCGACGATGACAATGAAGCGCTGCCAGAGCGGATGCGCGTTGAAGCTGCGGGGGCCGGCATCCATGCTGCCATCCATGCCGGCCAGCTTGACGAAGCCTCCGAGCGGGATAGCCCGGACGGCGTAGAGCGTCTCGCCGCGCTGCCAGCCGAGCAGCTGCGGGCCGAATCCCACGCTGAACTGCTCCACCTTGATCCTGGCGAGTTTGGCCGTGAAGAAGTGGCCCGATTCGTGCACGATCACCAGGAGACTGAAAATGATGATGACGAGCGGGACGAGCACGACTGGGCTCATGCCGGCAGCTGGCTCCAGAGCCGGCTGGTACCCTTCGCTGCGGCCCGCACGTGGGCCCGAGCCCAGCGGTCCGCGGCGATGAGCGCGTCGAGCGTCAATTCCTGCACGGGTTCAGCGGCCTCAACCGCACGGGCGACCGAGGGCACGATGTCGACGAACCGTCGCTGGCCCTGGAGAAAGAGCGCGACGGCTTCCTCGTTGGCGGCGTTCAGCACGGCAGGCGCGGTGCCGCCGCGCTCTCCGGCTTCGCGGGCCAGTGCCACTGCCGGATAGCGGACCGCATCCAGGGCCTCGAACGAGAGTTGACCGAGCGCCGCGAGGTCGGGTGCCGGCGCGACGCCGTCGAGCCGGTCGGGAAAGCTCAGGGCGATGGCAATCGGGAGGTGCATGTCCGGAACACCCAGCTGCGCCTTGATGCTGCCGTCGACGAATTCGACCATCGAATGGACCACGCTCTGCGGATGGATGATGACATCGATCCCGCTATACGGGACATCAAAGAGAAAGTGCGCCTCGATCACCTCGAGCCCCTTGTTCATCATGGTGGCGGAGTCGACGCTGATCTTCGGGCCCATCTTCCAGCGAGGATGGGCGAGCGCCTCGGCAATCGTCACGCTCTCCAGCGTTTCGACCGGGCGGCGCAGGAACGGACCACCCGACCCGGTCAGGATCAGCCGGCGGACCCCACGCTCCTTCTCTCCCCAGAGGCACTGCCAGATCGCGCTGTGCTCGCTGTCGATCGGGTAGATCTGGGACCCGTGACGACGCATCCGTTCTCGAACCAGTTCACCGGCCATGACGAGGACTTCCTTGGTGGCGAGGGCGATGTCCTTGCCCGCCTCGAGCGCGGCCAGGGTCGGCGCGAGCGCGGCGCTGCCAGCGGCGGCCACGATCACGAGGTCGACCTCGGGGTCGCGCACTGCCTCATCGATCGCCCGAGCGGCCTGCGCCGCATCGGCTCCGGCGGGATTCGCCAGCAACGCATGGGCTTCTGGATGACGGCGAGCCACGGTGTGGAGCGCGGCGGCATCGTTCCCAGCAATCAGCGCATGCAGCGCAAATCGGTCGGGATGCTGTTCGACCAGGTCGCAGACCTGACGGCCAATCGACCCGGTTGCACCCAGCAGCGCCAGGCGCCGGGGCGACGGACGAGGGGATCTCATGTCTTTAGTTGGGGCTCGCGGGATGCTCCCGCATCAGCTGAAACGCGTTGTCAACCTGAGTCATGCACCCGACCAACTCAGGCGAGGTGCAGAAACGTCACGTAATAGTACACGACCACTCCCACCAGCAGCAGTGAGTCAATACGGTCGAGCACGCCACCATGACCCGGGATCAGGTGGCTGGCATCTTTGACGCCGGCGGTGCGCTTGATCTGCGATTCGACAAGATCACCGACCTCGGCAAAGATGCCGATCAGCAGGCCGAGGATGACGCTGTGCAGAAAGCTGATGTTCAACAACAAACCCACGATGGCGAAGAACACGGTGCTGGCGACAAGCTCCGCGACCGCCCCTTCCACCGTCTTCTTGGGACTGATGCGGGAAAAGAAGCGGTGCCGGCCAAAGCGCAGCCCGGCGACCATGGCGGCGGTGTCGCCGACCCAGATGGCGCCGAAGACGGCGATCACATACCCGAACCCGAGATGGTTGGGATCCGGGCGATGTAAGAAGTACAGCGACAGGTAGAAGCTCAGGGTGAATGCCAGGTAAAGGCTTCCGCCGACGGCAAGCGCCCAGCGGGTGAGGCTGGCTCGCCAGTCGCGCACGAACACCAGGGTCGCCAGGCCGAGCACGGTGGCGGCCGCGAGAAGGAAGGTGACATCCGCCCAGCCCGGCAGCCGGTCCCGAAGGAGGAGGCCGTAGCTGAGGGGGAACAGCAGCCACAGGGGCGCGGGCGCGGCCATGGCGCGGGTCAGGTTCCAGTACTCGATCAGCGCGGCGCCAAGAATGACGGCGATCGCGGCGTAGACCCAGACGGAACCCAGGATCAGGACCGCAAGGACAGCGGCGATCAGCACGGCCGCGGTCGCGATGCGGACCACCATGTTCGAGCGCCGCGCGGCGGCTAGCGGCGGCTCGTCCGGCTTGGTCGCGTCAGCGACCTCGATTGGAAACCTCCTCCGGCCGCGCGCCGAAGCGACGGATGCGCCGCTGGTAGGAGGCGATCGCCTCATCGAAGTCGGCATCGGCGAAATCGGGCCAGAGCGTCTGGGTGCTGTAGAACTCGGAGTACGCCGACTGCCAGAGCAGGAAATTGCTGAGTCGCATCTCGCCGGCGGTGCGGACCACCAGGTCCGGATCGGGCAACCCCCGTGTGTAGAGATGACTCGCCAGGCTGGCATCGTCGAGCGTGGTCAGGTCCGCGCCCTCTCGCGCCAGTTCTCGGATAGCGTCGATGATCTCCTGCCGGCCGCCGTAATTGATCGCAATATTGAGGATCGCTTTGGCGCTGACCCGTGTTCGTTCGCTGGCCTGCCGCATCTGGTCCTGGAGCGCCGGCGAAAGCTCCTCCAGCCGGCCGGAGAAGCGGAGCTCGATCCCACGGCGGGCCAGCTCGTCGACCTCACGCCGGATGGTCTCGGAGAACAAGCTCATCAAGGCATCGACTTCATCGCGCGGCCGAGACCAGTTCTCCGTCGAAAAAGCGTACAGCGTCAGGACCCGGACACCGCGCCGATCCGCCGCTTCCGCGACGCGGCGGATGGTCTCGATGCCGGCCTTGTGCCCCATGACCCGTGGCAGCAAGCGCTCACGCGCCCAGCGACTGTTGCCATCCATGATGATCGCGACGTGCTCGGGCGGGGGCAACTGGCTCACGAGTGGTTCTTGGGCGTCAGACCTCCATGATCTCAGCTTCCTTGCGGGCGGCCATCTGGTCGACCAGACCGATGTAGCGGTCAGCGACCTTCTGCAGTTGGTCGCCCCCGCGCCGCGCCTCGTCGGCCGAGATCTTCTTCTCCTTCTCGAGCGCCTTCATGCGATCCATCTGCTCGCGGCGGATATTGCGAATCGCGATGTGCGCGCCCTCGGCGTAGCGCTTGACCAGTCGGGCGTACTCACGGCGCCGTTCTTCGTTCAGGGGCGGAATCGGCACACGGATCAGCTGGCCGTCGTTGCCCGGGTTCAGTCCGAGCTCCGATTTCTGGATCGCTTTCTCCACGGCGCCGATGATCGTCCGGTCCCATGGCTGGATGATGATCAAGCGCGCCTCCGGGACGGTAATCGTGGCGAGCTGGTTCAACGGTGTCGGATTCCCGTAATACTCCACGGGGAGCTTGTCCACCAGTGACGGGCTGGCTCGCCCGGTGCGGATGGTCAGGATCTCCTTGCCCAGGGCCTCCAGGCTCTTCTGCATCTTGGTCTCGGCGTCCTTGACGTTCGCTTCGATCATTCGGGTGCCCCCACGATCGTGCCGATCGGCTTGCCACCGACCACGCCTTCCAGGTTGCCGGCATGCGACAGGTCGAAAACGATGATCGGGATGTTGTTCTCCCGACAAAGGGTAACGGCAGTGTGGTCCATCACGCGCAGGTCTTTGTTGATCAGATCGAGGTAGTCGAGCCGGGCGAAGCGCTTCGCCTTGGGATTGGTGACAGGGTCGGCATCGTAGATGCCGTCGACCTTGGTCGCCTTGAGGACGACCTCGGCCTCGATCTCGACGGCGCGCAGGGCGGCGGTCGTATCGGTACTGAAGTAGGGATTGCCGCTGCCGGCGGCGAGGATGACGACGCGGCCCTTCTCCAGGTGGCGGACCGCGCGCCGCCGGATGTAGGGCTCCGCGATCTGGTGCATGCTGATCGCGGTCTGCACCCGAGTCGGCTGGCCCCTGTTCTCCAGGGCGTCCTGCAGCGCCAGCGCGTTGATCACCGTGCCGAGCATACCCATGTAATCGGCTGTGACCCGGTCCATCCCGCGCTTGCTCGCCGCATCGCCGCGAATGATATTGCCGCCACCCACCACGATCGCGAACTGGGTGTTGTACAGGTTCTTGACGGCGATGATGTCCTCAGCGATCTCGTTGACCACATCCGGATCGATGCCGAAGGCGGCTTTTCCGGCGAGACCCTCGCCTCCTAGCTTGAGGAGCACCCGTTTGTAGCGCGGCAGAGCCGACGGTTTGATCACTGCATGACGTGGTTGGACTAGCTGGCTTCTCCGACCTTGAAACGGGCGAAACGGGAAATCGTTATGTTTTCGCCGAGCTTCGCGATCGCTTCCTTGAGCATCTGGTCCACCGTCCGCTTATCATCCTTCGCCCATGCCTGGTCGAGCAGGACCTCCCGCTTGTAGAAATCGTTGATCTTGCCCTGGATGATCTTCTCGATGACGGCCTCCGGCTTCTTCTGTTCCCGGGCCTGCCCCTCGAAGATGGCGCGCTCTCGGTCGAGCACGTCCTTCGGCACGTCCTCGCGGCGAAGGTAGTGCGGCTCCGCCGCCGCGATGTGGACGGCGACCTCGTGCGCCAGGTGGCGGAACTCATCGTTGCGCGCCACGAAGTCGCTCTCGCTATTCAGCTCCAGCAGGACGCCCAGCTGGTGGTTGTGATGGACGTAGGTGGCGATGATGCCCTCACGCGCGGCGCGGGTCGCCTTGGCACCGGCCTTGGCGATGCCCTTCTGGCGCAGCCAGTCCTTGGCTTTCTCGAGGTCGCCGTTGGTCGCTTCGAGCGCGCGCTTCGAGTCCATCATCCCCGCGCCCGTCGCTTCGCGCAGCGCCTTGACCTGCTCTGCCGGAATGGTGGCCATGGCTATTTCTCGTCGTCCAGGGCTTCGTCCTCGTAGAACTCGGCCTCGTTTACGGTTGGCATGCCAGCGAAGCTCTTCTCCTCTTCGTCCTCTTCTTCCACTCCAAATTCGATCCCGGTGACCGGCACCTCCGGCGCGGCGGCGAGCTCCTCGGGACTGATCAGCTGGCGCGCCTCGAGGGCCGCGTCGGCAATCTTCGAGGTGATCAGCTTGACGGCGCGGATGGCGTCGTCGTTCCCGGGGATCACGTGGTCGATCTCGTCCGGGTCACAGTTGGAGTCCGTGATCGCGACGATGGGGATGCCGAGCTTGCGTGCTTCGGTGATGGCGATGTGCTCCTTGCGCGGGTCGACGACGTAGACGGCCCCCGGGAGGCGCTTCATCTCCGCCATCCCACCGAAGAAGCGCTCGAGCCGCTGGTATTCCTCTTCCAGCTGGGTGATCGCCTTCTTGCTGCCGGTGAATCCGCCGTTATTGCGGATGGCCCGGAGGCTGTTGAGGCGGTCGATCTGGCGCCGCATGACGGTGAAGTTGGTCAGCATGCCGCCCATCCAGCGGTGGTTGACGAAGGGCATGCCCGAGCGGCGGGCCTCCAGCTCGATCGATTCCTGGGCCTGTTTCTTCGTGCCGATGAAGAGCACCAGGCGGCCACCGCCGACGACCTCCTTGACCCAGTTGGAGGCGTCGTCGAGCAGCTTGACGGTCTGCTGAAGGTCGATGATGTGGATCCCGTTACGAGCGGTGAAGATGTACCGCTTCATCTTCGGATTCCAGCGGCTGGTCTGATGGCCGAAGTGGACACCAGCTTCGAGGAGTTGCTTGAGCGTCACGAGTGGCATGCGAAAACGACCTCCTGTTTGTACTTCCGCCTCCGTCACCCGGCCGCCGGACCTGCGTGCAGGCAACCCGTGGCCGTCGAGAGACGTGCTTATTTGCTCGCCAAAGTATAGCCGCTGCGCGCGAGATTGAAACCCGGGCTACGCGGCGGGAACCGTCGGCTTCTTCGCTCGCGGGCTGCGGGGACGGGCGCTGGTGCGGGCGGCCCGCTCCGGTTTACAGGTGGGATAGTCCGAGCAGCTCTTGAACTCCCCGTACTTTCCCTGGCGCAGTACCTGCGGCTTCCCGCAACGCGGGCAGGGATCGTCCATCAGCAGCTCACTGGGGGCGGGCGGCGTGATCACTCGCTTGCCGCCTTCGATGAAGCGACAGTCGGGATAGCCTGAGCAGCCGACGAAGCTCCCAAAGCGCCCCTTGCGGTTGAGCAGCGGCTTGCCACAGTTCGGGCAGACGCGGCCCTCGATTACGTCAGCCGGGTTGATCTCGCGCTTCACGTAGCGGCATTTCGGATAACCGGAGCAGGCGACGAAGGGGCCACGTTTTCCGATGCGCGTGACCAGCGGCTTGCCGCATTTCGGGCACATCTCGCCGGTCGGTTCCGGGGGCGGTGCCTTCTCCTGGCCCTCGCGACCCTGGATGTAATCGCACTCGGGATAGAGGGAGCAGCCGACGAATTCGCCGAGTTTGCTCATGCGGTGGACGAGACGGCCGTTGCGTCCTTCTTGCTTGCACTTCGGGCAGTCCTCGCCGGTCTCCCGCATGGGGACCTTGATGCGCGCCGTGGCCTCGGCTTTGGTCAGCGTCTTGGAGAACGGGGCGTAAAACTCGCGGACGATGGGCACCCACTTGCGCCGCCCCTCCTCGACGTCATCGAGCTCCTCCTCCATCCCGGCGGTGAAGGTGACGTCGACGATGTCCGCAAAATGCTCCACTAGCCAGGCGTTGACCGTCGTGCCCAGGTCGGTTGGGGAAAGCCGGCGCTCTTCTTGCTTGACGTAATGGCGCGTCTGAATGACCTCGACGGTCGGCGCAAAGGTGCTCGGCCGGCCGACGCCCAGCTCCTCGAGCGCCTTGATCAAGGAGGCTTCCGTGTAGCGCGGCGGCGGCTGCGTGAAGTGCTGCTCCGGCTTAAGCTCCCGCAGGTTGAGAGCCTCGTCGACGGCCAGCGCCGGCAGCTCCTTCTCCTCGTCGTTATCGCTATCGCGCTCCCAGACGCGATAGAAGCCATCGAAGACCAGCACCGAGCCGTTCGCCCGGAAGAGGTAGTCAGCGGCGCCGATATCGACGCGCGTTTGGGCGAAGCGCGCCGCAGACATCTGGCTGGCCGTGAAGCGCTGCCAGATCAACCGATACAGCCTGAGCAAGTCGGGCGTGAGATAGGCGCGGAGCGAATCCGGTGTGCGTTCGACGTCGGTCGGCCGGATCGCCTCGTGCGCATCCTGGACCGGGCCCTTGGCCTTGAACTCCACCTTGTCGCGGCGAGCATAGGTCGGCCCGTACTGCTCGGTGATGAAGCGTCGAGTCGCCGTGCTCGCATCGTCGGAGATGCGGAAGGAGTCGGTACGCATGTACGTGATCAGGCCCACCGGCCCCTGGCTGCCGAGCTCGACACCTTCGTAGAGCTGTTGCGCCAGGCTCATCGTCCGGTTCGGCTTCATCCGCAGCCGGTTCGATGCATCCTGTTGCAGCGTGCTCGTTTTGTATGGCGGCGGCGAATTCCGCATGCTGTCTTTGGTCTCAATCGAGAGCACCTTGTAGCTGGCGCCTTCGAGCTGCGCCACGATCTCATTGACCTGGCCTTCTTCGGTGAGGTCCAGCTTTTCCTCGCTGCCCAGCTTGCTATGCAGACGCGCGCCGAAGATGCGTTGCGGGAGGTCGATCTTGGAGAGCAGCGCGTCGAGCGTCCAGGATTCGACCGGAACGAACTTCTCGATCTCCTCTTCCCGCTCGCAGACCAACCGGACCGCGACCGATTGCACGCGGCCCGCGCTCAGGCCCTTTCGAATCTTCTTCCAGAGCAAGGGGCTCAGCTTGTAGCCGACCAGCCGGTCGATCACCCGACGAGCCTGCTGCGCGTCGACGAGATCCTGATTCATCGGACGCAGCGCCTTGAGCGCCTTTTCCACGGCACCGGGCGTAATCTCATGCAACTCGATCCGCTGTGGGTCCTTCAGGTTGAGAACGTGCGCAAGATGCCAGGCGATCGCCTCGCCCTCGCGGTCTGGGTCGGAGGCCAGAAGGACTTCGGACGCGCCCTTGGCGGCGGCCTTCAAATCCTTGATCGTCGATTCCTTGCCGGGGATCGTCACGTATTCCGGCTTGAAGGAATGCTCGATGTCGATCCCAAGCGTGCTCTTCGGCAAGTCGCGCACGTGACCCATCGAGGCGCGTATGTCGTATTTGGCACCAAGAAACCGGCCAAGCGTTTTGGCCTTCGCAGGGGATTCAACGATGATCAGTGGGTTTGCCATGTCAGACTCGTGATGCGCGGGTGACCGCTCCGCAGTCGCCGATTATATAGCCGCTCATTTCCAACAATGTCAAGCGCCGACTCACTTCCTTGACGTCAAGGTTCATCATGGTCGCCAGGTCATCATGATGGCGGGGTTCTACCCAATCAAGCAACTCCCAAACGGCAAACAGCTCGGGTTCTTGCGGTCCTGAATCCGCGCGCGTACGCGCACGTGTGTGCGCGCGTACACGCGCCTGCGCTCGCGCGCGTGCGCGCGCGAGATCAGCGAACTCCTCCAGCACGTCCTCAACCGTTTGCACCAGCTTGGCTCCGTCTTTGATGAGCTGGTGTCCACCGATGGCGAGCGGATTCTCGATACTGCCCGGGACGCAAAACACCTCGCGTCCTTGCTCCCCCGCCATGCGAGCCGTGATCAGTGCGCCACTTCGCTGCGCCGCCTCGACCACCACAACGCCGAGGCTGAGGCCGCTGATGATCCGATTGCGAACCGGGAACCGTCCGGGCAAAGGCAGGGTGCCGTTCTCGGCCTCGGTAATAACCGCACCGGACGCCGCGATCTCCCGCGCCAGCTCCGCGTGCTCGGGAGGATAGATCCGGTCGAGCCCGGTCGCCATCACGGCCACGGTTGGACTCCTCCCCTCCAGCGCACCGCGATGGGCCGCCGCATCAATGCCGCGGGCCAGCCCGCTGACGACCACCACTCCGGCGTCCGAGAGGTCGCGCGCCAGCCGGTGGGCGGCGCGCCGGCCGTATGGTGTCGCACGCCGCGAGCCGACGATGGCGATCATCGGCTCGGATGGCAGCTGCCCATTGACATAAAGGCGCGGCGGCGGGTCATGAATCTGCTTCAGCAGCGCTGGATAATCCGGATCCGTGAGCCAGACGACGCCCGTCCCCCGGTGGGGGCTCATCCGCTCTCGCGGTACTGCAGCGCCTCGGCGACCTGCGCCTCCTCGGTCGCGACGCGTCCGTCTAGGTCGGCGATGGTTCGGGCGACGCGCTGGACTCGATGGACCGCGCGACCGCTGAGCTGCAGCCTCTCGGCGGCGGCCTCCAGCAACGCCTGACCTTGGGCATCGAGCGGGGCGTCGCGGCGGAGCTGCAGGCCCGTGAGCGCGCCGTTCCATGGGCCCTGCGGCCGGCGCTCCCGCTGGCGTCCCCGCGCGGCCATCACTCTGTCCCGAACGTCAGCGCTCGATTCAGCGAGAACGGTGGTCCGCAGCAGCTCGCCGGCCGGCTGTCGCGGCACCATCACCTGCAGATCAATCCGGTCTCGGATCGGTCCCGACAGCCGCGCGCGGTATCGCTGACGTTCCAGCGGCGTGCACTCGCACAGCCTGCGCGGGTCGCCGGCGAAGCCACAGGGACAAGGATTCGAGGCGGCGACCAGGATGAAGCGAGCCGGGAGGACGGCGTGCCCACGCGAGCGCGCCACCGCGAGCCGGCCCTCTTCGAGCGGCTGCCGCAGCGCCTCGAGCGCGTCCCGTCGAAACTCCGTGATCTCATCCATGAACAACACGCCGCGATGGGCGCGCGTGACTTCGCCGGGCCGGGGGGCTGCACCGCCACCACCCACAAGAGCAGCCGGCGAGATGCTGTGATGGGGAGCCCGAAAAGGCGGGACCTCGAGCAGGCCGGCGCCGGCCGGCAGCATGCCCACACATGACGCGATCGACGTGACCTCAACGGCTTCGCGCCGGCTCAGCGGAGGCAGAATACCCGGAAGAGCCCGGGCGAGGAGCGTCTTGCCAGTCCCCGGTGGACCCACCAATAAAAGATGATGCGCTCCCGCGGCGGCCACCTCCAGAGCGCGCTTGGCGTACGGCTGACCGTAGATGTCGGCCAGGTCGACGTCAGCCGGTGGAGTGGGCGAGGGCGGTGTGGCAGCCGAAGACACCTCCAGTGGCGCACCCGCTTCCCAATGGGCTTTGAGCTGCCGGAGGTGGTTGACACCCAGTACCGTCGCGGCGGTAGCGATCCTCGCCTCGGCCACGTTGGCAACGGGCACGTAGAAGCGCCGCACGCCAAGGCGATCGAGGTGGGCGACGATCGCCAGCGTGCCGCGGATGGGTCGTAGCGACCCGTCCAGTGCGAGCTCACCCAGCCACGCGGCGTCGCCCGGAAGGCCTCGCTCCTCGCACGCGTTGACGATGGCCGCCGCCATCGCCAGGTCGAAGCCACTCCCCTCTTTGGGCAACTGCGCCGGTGCGAGATTGATGGTCACCTTCCGGCCGGGGAATTCAAAGCCGCTGTTGTTGATGGCGATCTTCACGCGCTCACGGGCTTCCTGGAGCGAACGATCGCCGAGTCCTACGATGTGAAACCCGGGGAGGCCGTCGGCAATGTTCGCCTCCACCTCAACCCGGACACCGTCGAGGCCGAAGACCGTCCCGGAAAGGGCCCTGGCCAGCACCAGGGTCGATATTACACTAGTTTGTGTAACTGCGCTGGCTAATAGTGCGCTTCGGATACAAGACCGTCGTACGCTCGCGGAAGTCATGGGTTGGAAACAGACGGCGGCGTGGGGACTGGGATGGCTCACGACGGTGACCTATCGACTGCGGCCCACGGTCTCCATCGGACCCCGGCTGCTGGGCAACGGCCGGCTACGGATATCTGGTCCAGGACGGGTCGTCCTCGAGGCGGACGTCAACGCCTGGTCGCACGCTGAGGTCAATCGTCTCATCACCACCCGCCCCGAGGCCGTCATCCACATCGGCCGCCACGCCCGCCTGAACGGCTGCACGATCGTCGCCGCCGAACGGGTCGATGTTGGGGCTGACTGCGTGCTCGGCTCCTGTGAGATTCGGGACCATCTCCCCTATTCCGAGTCGCCGGTCGATCGCCGCCAACCCGGCCGCGCCCAACCGGTCGTGATCGAGGAGAACGTCTGGATCGGCGGCCAGGTCTCGGTCCTCCCCGGCGTACGGATCGGCCGCGACACGGTCGTCGGCATTCACGCCGTCGTCTTTGACGACGTCCCCTCGGGCGTTATTGTCGGCGGGAATCCGGCACGGATGCTTCGCCGGCTTGATTCTCACGCCAGCGGGGATAATCGAGACCAGTGAAGACCAATCCGCCACCACCGACGTGCGATCAGTGCAAGCACATGCCCCGCTGGGAACGGATCCACGGGCCGGACCAATCGGTGCGGCTCGAAGATGGACGAGAGGTGATCCGCCGAGGCCAGGTCTGGGTGTGCACCCATTGCGGTCACCAGGTGCCCGTCTCGTTCGAGGCATGGACCTGACGACCGCCGCCAGCACCCGCCTCGAGCGGCTGCACCAGGTGCTCGACCGTCGCGTGCGGCGGAGCATCGACACGGCACCTCCGTTGCTCCGGGCCGGTGTCCTGATTCCTCTCATGAAGCGCGGCGATGGGATCGAGCTGGTGTTCACGCGGCGCACCGACACGGTACTGACCCATAAGGGCCAGATCTCCTTTCCTGGCGGTCAGCGAGAGGACTCCGACGTGGAAACCGTCGAAACGGCGCTGCGCGAAAGCTACGAGGAGATCGGCCTCGAGCCATCGCGCGTGACGGTGCTCGGCGAGCTGGACGACGTCTTCACCGCCGTCAGCAGCTTTGTGATCACACCCGTGGTCGGCCTGGTCGCAGGCGGCATCGACGATCTGGTGCTTGCCCCCGATGAGGTCAAGAGTTTGCTGGTGGTGCCGGTCACCCAGTTATTCGATCCCCAGGTGCATACGACCGAGACCCGCAGCGTCGGCGAGCAACAGTACCGAATCCATTACTACACGATCGGCGACGACGTCATCTGGGGCGCTACCGGCCGAATCGTCTACCAGTTCCTCAAGGCCTGGGAAGAAGCCGCCTGAAAGTTCCCGGCGCGTTTCTCGAAGAGACCATTCAGTCGCAACCTGACCTGGTTGAGCGACTCCTGCGGGACGCGCCGCCGTCTTCGGCATTATCTCGACTCTCTGGATGCTCGCGCATCTTTCTGGTCGGAACCGGCACGAGCTATCACGGCGCGCTCGTCGGTCAGTATTTGTTGCGGAGCGCCGGCGTCGAGGCGTGGGCGATCCGGGCGTTTGAGTTCGCCAACTATCCGCCGGCCTTCAAGGCCGACGATGGCCTTGTTCTGCTGAGCCATCGCGGCACGAAGCGCTTCAGTCAGGCCGCGCTCGAAGGCTTCAACAATCAGGAACACTGGCTGGCCATCACCGGCGAGGGCTCGCCGCTGCGCGGCCCAGGCGTGATCGAAACGGTTCCGCAGGAACGCTCGCCGGTGCACACGGCGAGCCACACAGGGGCGATGATCCGGCTGGCTCAGCTGGCGATCGGCCTCGGTTCGCCGCCTTGGAGGGCAGAGCTTGCGAGCCTACCTGGCACGCTGCGGACCGCGCTTGGGCTACGCCCTCCGGTCATCCAGGCTCTGGATCGGCTGCAGCTCGGCCACGTTGTCCACTTCGTTGGCGGCGGCCCGGCCTACGCCACCGCGCTCGAGGGGGCGCTGAAGCTCCGCGAGGCAGCCTACATCAGTGCGGAGGGACACGAGCTGGAGAGCATTTTCCACGGTCCGCTCATCAGCGTGCAGGCGGAGGACTCGGTCGTCATGATGGCTCAACCTGGCGCGAGCCTCGAGAGAACGTCAGACTTGGCCGCGGCACTTCATGAGATCGGCGCGACCATCGTCGCGGTTGGTCCCTCGTCCACCAGGATCAGCGCGGCGGTGCAGCTCGAAACGCCGGCGCTCGATGAACTCCTCGCGCCGATCGTCAATGTCGTGCCGTTGCAGTGGTTGGCGCTGGAAGTGTCAAGACACCTGGGAGTTGACGCGGACAGCTTCCGCAAAGTCGGCCGCTACGCCGACGCCCAATCCAAGTTCAGCCTCTAAACACCGTCGAGGACCTCCGCGCTGCCAGGGCCGCCTACGCGCCTCGCTAGTCGATGGCGTTCTTGATGTGGTCCACCCGGACCATGCGCCCATCGCTGACCGTCAGGCCGACCACGTCGAAGCGGACTGGACCCCGGTGGGGCTGCACCTTTAAGTAGTACAGCGCCAGCTGCCGGAGCTTCCGGATCTTTTTGGCGTCGACCGACTCTTGCGGGAGGCCAAAGCCATGTCCGGCCCGTGTCTTGACCTCGACGAAGACGAGCGTCGTTCCGTCCTTCGCCACCAGGTCCAGCTGGCCGAGCGGCGTCCGCACGTCGCGGCCAACGATCTCGTAGCCCAGGCCACGGAGGTGGTCCTCGGCGAGGGCCTCGCCGCTAGTCCCGAGCGATTTGGCTGGCAAGTGCGGCGGCTTCCAGCTCGGCGCGCGTGCGGATCGAGATGAACGACCTGCGGTGCAACGGGCTCAGCCCGTGCCGGTCCATCGCCGCCAGATGATCGGGTGTCGGGTAGCCCTTGTGCATGTCGAAGCCGTACCCCGGGAACTTTTCGGCCATCCGCTTCATCAGCCGGTCGCGGGTCACCTTCGCGAGAATGCCGCCACACATGATCGAGATGGAACGGCGGTCCCCCTTCACGATCGGCAGTTGTGGAGTCAGTGCCTCCGGCAGCAAGAATCCATCCACCAGCAGGTAGTCGATCGGTCGGCCCAGTTGTTGGAGCGCAATGCCCATCGCCCAGCGGTTCGCCCGCGAAACGCCGACGCGGTCGATCTCGTCGACCTCGACGATACCAACGCCCCAGGCTTCCGCGCCGTCGACAATGCAGTCGTAGTAGTGGTCGCGCTCCTCGGCCGTCAGCAGCTTTGAGTCGTTGATCCCCTCGCAGTGGAAATAAGGTCGCATGATCGCGGCACCGGCCACTACCGGGCCGGCCCACGGCCCGCGACCCGCCTCATCGACGCCGGCAACCGTCGCGTAACCCAGGCCAAAGGCCTGGCGCTCGAAGACCCAGAGGTCCCGGTCAGCTTTCGGCCGTTTCGGGCGTTTCTGCTGCGGCTTGGTTGTCGGCGGGGACGGCAGTTGTGGCAACGGCTTGACGCTTCTCCCGAATGCGGGCGTTCTTTCCGACTTTTCCTCGAAGGTAGTACAGCTTTGCCCGGCGCACCTCGCCGTGCCGCACGACGTCGATCTTGTCGATGCGCGGCGAGTGCAAAAGGAAGCTGCGTTCCACCCCGACGCCGTGCGCGATGCGGCGAACGATAAAGGCCTCCTTGGCACCGCTGCCTCGGCAGCCGATGACGATGCCCTCGAAGATCTGGATGCGCTCGCGGGTGCCCTCGACGACCTTGGCATGCACCTTCACGGTGTCGCCGGGGATCAAGGTGGGAACGTTCTTGCGCTGGGACTCCGCTTCCAGCAGGTTGATGACGTTGGACACGGCGTACAAGGATAACACCCCGGACCCGGTGCTACCGCTGGCGGTCAAGCAGGTCGGGGCGGCGGCGGCGCGTCCGCTCGGCCGCCTGGGCGCGGCGCCAACGCTCGATCTCGGCATGATGGCCCGAGCGAAGCACCTCGGGGACGGGATACCCTTCGAACTCCGCGGGCCGGGTGTAGTGCGGGTACTCCAGCAGATGCTCGCCGAATGATTCATCTTTGGGCGATTCGTCGGACCCCAGTACGCCGGCGACCAGTCGGCTGACCGCATCGATCACCACCATCGCGGGGAGCTCGCCACCCGTGAGCACGTAATCCCCAATCGAGATCTCCTTGTCGACCAGGTGGGTGGCGACCCGCTCATCAACGCCTTCATACCGTCCGCAGATCAAATAGAGGTCCTCGTGTCCGGCAAGCTCGCGCACCAACCCCTGGTTGAGCACCTCACCCTGCGGCGTCAGCAGGATCACCGGCCCTTTGCCCGCGCGCGCCCGCACCGCCTCGAAGATCGGCTCCGGCTTCAACACCATCCCGGCGCCACCGCCATACGGGACGTCGTCGACCTGCCGGTGGCGGTCGTGCGTGTAGTCACGCAGGTTATGGAGACGCAGCGTGACGAGCCCGCTGGCGAGCCCCCGTCCAGTGACTCCAGCGCTGAGTGGGCCTGGGAACATCTCGGGGAACAGGGTCAGGATCTCGATGATCACGCCTTGGTTTCCTCCGGGAGGTCGACGGTGATTGTCCCCTCCGCCGGCGCGATCGAACGAACAACACTGCGAATCATCGGGATCAAGATCTCGTGGTCGCCGTCCGTCACCCGCAAGACGTCGTTTGCCGCGTAGGTCAGCACCTCCGCGACCCGTCCCAGCTCGCGGGCTCCCCTCGTATCGAACACGGTGAGGCCGACGAGCTGGAAGTGGTAGTACTGGTCGGCCGGCAATGCCCTTGCCTCGCTAAGGGGTAGTGTGCAGTAGGCGCCGGCGAGCCGCTCCGCGGCGTTGCGATCGTCGATCCCGTCGAACGTGACCAGCACGCTGCCGTCCAGTTCTTCGGAGCGGGCAACTTTCAGCCATCGCCCCGCCACCTGGACCTCGCGCCCCGGAGCGAAGCGATCCGGAAAGTCGGTCAGAAGCTCGACGCGCATGGCGCCCTTGACGCCGTGGGCCTTGAGCACGCGCCCGATCCGAAGCTCGGGCTCCGGTTCAACTGTCACACGATCTCGACCATCACCCGATCGTGGTTCTTGAGGGCGGCTGCCCGGACCACCGCGCGGATCGCATCGATGTTACGTCCGCCACGGCCGATCACCTTGCCGACGTCATCGGTAGCGAGCGTCACCTCGACCCGGTTGGTGCGCTCACCTTCGATCATCGCCACCTTGACATCCTCCGGCTTCGACACCATCGCCTTGATGATGTAGCTCACCAGGTCGGTGTAGTCGTGCATTGCTAGGCTCCTTGCGTCGCGGCGGCGGCCGCTACTGGGGCGCCTCCCTCAGGTGCCGCGGCTTTGGCAGCAGCGGCAGCGGCTTCGGCCTTCGTCGGCTTGGTCGGCCGCTTCTTCGCCGATTCCTTGGGCAGCAGACCCCGGCCGATCAAGAACGCCCGCGCGGTGTCGGACGGGCGCGCCCCCTTCTGCAGCCAGGCCTTGATCTTCTCCTCGTCGATGTTGAGCTTTGGCGGCTCCTGCATTGGATCGTAGGTGCCGAGGATTTCGATGAACTTACCGTCCCGGGGTGAGCGGGTGTCCGCCACCACAAGCCGATAGAACGGGTGCTTCTTTGCGCCGATCCGCCGAAGTCGAATCTTTACCGACAAATTAAGACCTCCTAGCCTTTCAAAAGTTGTGCGGGATCGATGGGCAATCCCTTGATTCGCTTTCCCTTCCCCATCTGTTTCATCATCTGCTGCATTTGCTGAAAACCCTTGAGCAGCCGGTTCACGGCCGCGATGTCGGTCCCGGCTCCCCGGGCGATACGGCGACGCCGGCTGCCATCGATCACCTCAGGTCGCTCCCGCTCCGCCGCCGTCATCGACAGGATGATCGCCTCCATCTCTTTCAACTGGTCGTCGTTGGGTAGCGCGCCGGCCAGGTTCTTGATCTTCGCGGCACCGGGCAGCATGCCGATAATCCCCTCCAGCGGACCCATCTGCTTCACCTGCTTCAGCTGTTCCATGAAGTCGGTGAGCGTGAGGCGGCCGGCGCGGAGCTTCTTCTCCATCTCCTTCACCTGCGAGGCGTCGACCTGATCCTGTGCCTTCTCGATCAGCGTCAGCACATCGCCCATCCCGAGAATGCGCGACGCCATCCGATCGGGATAGAAGATCTCGAAATCCGTCAGCTTTTCACCGACACCGACGAACTCGATCGGGCACTGGGTTACCGCCCGGAGCGAAAGCGCCGCCCCACCCCGCGCATCGCCGTCCATCTTGGTGAGGATTGTCCCGCTCAGCGAGATCGTCTGCTGGAAGGCGCTGGTGACGTTGACCGCCTGCTGTCCCGTCATGGCATCGAGCACCAGGAGCCGGTGGTGCGCCGGCACCGCATCGGTGATTCGCTTCAGCTCCGCGAGCAGGTCCTCGTCCACCTGGAGCCGGCCCGCCGTGTCGACGATGATCACGTCGGCGTTCACGCGCCGGGCCTCAGCGAGCGAGTCGCGGGCGATCGTGACGGGATCGGTGCCGCGAGGAGCGTACGACGGGGCATTGATGCTCTTGGCAAGGATCTCGAGCTGCTCCATCGCAGCCGGACGTCGCACGTCGGTCGACACCAGCAGCGGCCGGTGACCTTCGCGGCGGGTAAAGAGGGCCAGCTTGCCCGCGGTCGTCGTCTTGCCCGACCCCTGCAGCCCGGCGAGCACGATCACCGTGGGGGGCGACGGGGCATAGGTCATGGGCACCCGGTCGCCCAGCAGGCGGACCATCTCCTCGTCGACGATCTTGACCAGCTGCTGTCCCGGGTTGAGGCTGTCCATCACCTCGGCGCCCACCGCTCGCGCCCGAATGCTTGCCACGAAATCCTTGACCACCTTGTAGTTGACGTCCGCCTCGAGGAGGGCGAGTCGCACCTCGCGCAGGCCGGCATCGACATCGGCCTCGCTCAGCTTGCCCCGCCCCGTCAGCTTCTTGAGCGCCTGGTCGAGGCGCTCGGTCAGTGACTCAAACACGCTGGGCCCGCATCAGTCCGAGCTTGCGCTCGTATTCGTCGAGGTTCGACGTGGTCCGCCGCACGACGTCGTACACCGCCGTGCGCGAAACACCGTCGCGCTGTGCGATCTCGCCGTAGGACCAGTCGAGCTCCCACGCGAAGTGCAAGATGCGGCGTTGGTGGTCGGTCAGCAGCGAGCCGTACAGATCGAGCAGGCGGAGCTGCCGCTGGCGGCGCAGGGCACTGTCAAGCATTTAGCCTTGACAGTATACGGGCGTCAGCCGCCCCGGGTCCGCTTCTCCTCGTTGCGCAGGACGAACTGCACCAGCCAGAGCATGCCCAGCACCACGGCCGTGAGCGCGATGAGGCCGATCATGGCCGCAAACACCCCGAGGATGATGACCGTCAGAGGGGTTCGTCCTCGTCGGCGGGCTCGACGCGCTCATCCTGCAGGATCTGTAAGGCCTCGGCCGCTTGCTCACGCGATACCCAGAGGTCGACGGCTGCGATCTCTCCAGCCGTTTCAGGAATGACGGCGGCCATCGCCTCATGGCGCAGAAAAACCTGGATGCCGGAGGCTTCCAGCACCGCTTTCCAGACGTCTGCCTCCGATAGACCGTTCGCCGTGACCAGTTTGACGAACGCCTTCTCGTCGGTACTCATTCGCCCTCCTCCAAGCGCAACAGCGCATCCAGGTATTGCTCGGGATCGAACCCGTTCAGGTCCTCGAGGCCCTCCCCGATCCCGACCAGCTTCACCGGCACCGACAGCTCAGCTTCGATACTAAGCACTACGCCCGCCCGGGCGCTGCCATCCATTTTGGTGACCGCGAGCCCGGTCAGCCCGATCGCCTCCCGGAAGACCTTGACCTGCTGCGCCGAATTCTGCCCGACATGCGCGTCGAGCACGGCCAGCACCTCCTGCGGGGCCTTCGGATCGAGCCGCTCCAGCACCCGGCGGACCTTGCGCAGCTCCTCCATCAAGTCGGTTCGGGTGTGCAGCCGGCCGGCGGTATCGATGATGACGGGACCGGCGCCTCGCGCGCGCGCCGCCTGCACGGCATCAAAGGCGACGGCTCCCGGGTCGGACCCTGGCTGATGCGCAACCACGTCGACCCCGGCACGCTGGCCCCAGAGGCGCAGCTGCTCGATGGCCGCCGCTCGATAGGTGTCCGCAGCGGCCAGTAGCGGCCGCCGGCCTTCGCGCCGCAACAGGTAGGCCAGCTTTCCAATCGTGGTCGTCTTGCCCGAGCCGTTGACGCCCACCACGAGGATCACGGCAGGCGCCCCCTCGAGGTTGAGCGCCCGCGGCTTCCCGCCCATCTGCTGCCCCAGGTCGGCCTTCAGGTAGCGGAGCGCGTCGGCGGGGGAACGCAGGTGGGCGCTGGCCGCCTGCCGGCGCAGGTCGGCAACCACCCGCTCGGTGGTGGGCACGCCGGCGTCGGCGGCGATCAACGTCGCTTCGAGGTCGTCCCAGAAGGTTTCATCGAGTGCGGGGCGACCAAAGACTTCCTTGAGATCGGCGACGTAGCTCTGACGACCAGCCTCGAGGGTTTTCGAAAAGCGTTTCCAGAATCCCTGGCGCTCGCCGGGCGCCGTCTCATCTGGATTAGGCGGAGCGTTCACCGACCGGGACCAGGGCGTCCTGGTGGAGTCGGACCGAGACGATGCGCGAGATGCCGTGCTCGCCGAGCGTAACGCCGTAGAGCACCTCGGCCTGCGCCATCGTGGAGTGATTGTGCGTGACGATCAGGAATTGCTGGTCAGCCGCGAGACGTTTCAGTACCCGGTTGAAGCGCACGACGTTGGCGTCGTCCAGCGCGGCATCGACTTCATCGAGCACGTAGAAGGGACTCGGGTTGACGGCCTGCAGGGCGAAGAGGAACGCCAGTGCAGTCAGTGCCCGCTCCCCGCCGGAAAGCAGCGTCAGCGGCTGCAGCCGCTTGCCGGGCGTTTGCGCCAGGATCTCGACGCCATCATCGAGCGGGTTGCCTTCCTCCCGGGCCTCGACCCGCAACGTCGCGCGCCCACCCTCGAACAGCTCGGCAAAGAATTCCTGGAAGTTGACCGCCACCGACTGGAAAACGGTGCGAAACCGGGTATCGATCTCATCTTCGAGCCGCTGCCGGAGCTCGTTGAGTTGGGCCGACGCGGCCTCCAGGTCGCTCAGTTGCGCCGCGAGGCTGTCGCAGCGGTCGCGCACTTGCGCAAACTCCTCAGGCGCGAGCAGGTTGACGGCGCCCATCGCATCGAGGCGTCGCTGCAAGCGCGAGACCTCGCGCTCGGTCTTTTGCCAGTCGACTTCCTCGATCGCCTCCGTGTCGTCCTCGATTTCCTGACCACCCTCACGGAGCGCATGGGCGCACCGGTCGACCTCGGCCTGGGCCGCATCGCGGTCGGCGACCGATGCAGTCCATGCATCGTCGGCATGCGCGAGCTCGACCTGCAAGGTGACGTTGCGTTGTTCGTCCTCGCGCAGCTGGGCCTCCAACGCGTCCAGGGTTTCGCCATCCGGAAGGTGTGCGGACTCGAGGGTGGCAAGGTCCGCGGACAGCGCCTCCGCGGCCTCGAGCCACTGCCGGCGTTCCTCATTGATCAGGGCCGGCTGCACCGCCAGCTCCGCCTCGGCGACGCGACGCTGGGCCAGCTCATCCCCGTGCGCCCGAAGCACCTGCTGGGCGCGCTCGAGCTGCCGAACCAGGTCATCCGATCGCTGGCGGGCGAGCGCCGCCCGCAGTTCGGTCTCCTGGCGTTGCTCCACCAGCTCGCGGAGCGTGGCCGCCGCGCCGTGAACCCGTGGTTCGAGCGCGGCAAGTTCCTGATCCGACGCCAGCTCCGCCTCAGCGAGCGTGCGCTGGCGGTCGAGCGTTTCGACCTCGAGCTGCTCCGCCTGCTGAAGGAGTCCGACGATCCGCATCAGCTGCTGGCGCAGCTGCGCTTCCTGCGGGCTCTCCCGCTGGACCGCTTCGGTCGCGGCAGCCAGCGCTCCCGCGGCCTGGGCTGCGGCCGTGCGGGCCTGGTCAACGCGCGTAACAATCGTCTGGCGCTCGGCGGTGAGCTCTGCCCGGGCGATGGCGACACGCTCCACCTCCTCGGCAGCCGCAAGCGCGGCTTGACGTTCGCGGTCCAGTGCATGTTCCGCGTCTCGGATCCGGGCTTGGACCTCAAGTACCGGATCCGCCGCCTTTCCGCCTCGGTAGGAGACGGCGGTGATGATCTCACCGGCGGGAGTGACCGCTCGTAGATCCCGGTGTTGCTCCACGATACGAGCCGCTTCCGACCGATCCGCGACGAGCACCACGCCACGAAGCAGGTGGGCGACGAGCCGCTGCACATGGTCGGGAGCCTGCACCAGGTTAATGACGGACAGCAGCCCATCGGGTGCGGGCGACGACGACGTGTCTTCCGGCGCATGGAGCAGCGTCTCCCGCGCATCCTCGGCCGCAGCAACCGCCGAAGCGGCACTGTCGATTCCGTCCCGGCCGGGCGCAACCCAACCGTGGAGCCATCCCTCGAGCGCCGCCTCGACGGCGGCCCGGTGGATGGGCTCGACCTCGATCAGTTCGAGGAGGCGTTCCCAATTACGGTCAATTCGCAGCGGCCCGCGACGCTGGGCTCCGTCCAGCAGCGTCCGTAGGGCGCCAAGTTCTGCCTCGAGGGTGCGCAGCGCCGCCTCGTGCTCAACGATCCCCTTGCGCGCCGTCTCCAGCGCGGCGTCGTTCTCCGCCACCCGCTGCTCGATCGCCATGTTCGCTTCGCTCACATCCGCCAGCGCGCGGGTCGCCGTTTCCGCGGTGCGCGTCCGCCGGTCGAACTCGTCGCCGAGGGAGCCGTGTCGAACCGACCAGGCCTCGAGTTGGCTGCGGGCCTGCTGTTGCTGCTCGGCGAGAAATTGACGTCGGCCCTCCAGCTGGCGGAGCTCCGCCTCGATCGCCGCGGTTTCTCGGGATGCCTCATGGCGCTGCTGTTGCCGCGCCTGGCGGTCCGCCTCGAGCGCGGCCTGGCCCTCGCGCACCCCACGCTCGGCGTCGGCCGCAGCCTGCAGCGCGCCATTTGCCGCCTCCAGCTCGGTCCGCGCGCTCTCGGCCGCGTGCGCCAACTCATCAACGACGCGACTCCCCGCCTGTTCCGAGGCGTTCAGTCGTGCGAGCTCGCTCTGCAATGCCTCGAGTGCCTGAACGGCCGCGGCGTTGCGCTCCTGGGCAATACGCGCCTGGTGCTGGCTCTCGGCGAGGCGGAGCCGCACGTCTGCGACCGCCTCCTGGTGACGCCAGCGCGCCTCGCGGGCGGCGAGCAGCGCCGCGCGGTGCTCGGCATAGCGCGGTTCGAACTCGGCGACGGTTTGCGCCGCCGCGATCCGCTTGTGGTCCGCGGCCTGCTGCCGTGCCAGTGCTTTGCGCAGCTGCACCATCGCCTTGCGCCAGCTATCGCGGGCTAGGCTGCCCTGCAGGGTCCTGAGCGCGTCGGCGACCTTCTTGTACTCCTCGGCTGAGGCGGCCTGCAGTCGCAGCTCCTCGGCACGGGGACTCAGTTCATTGAGGATGTCGCGCGCTCGGCGCATGTCACGATCCGCCTCGCCCAACCGGTTGATGGCCTCCTGCCGCTGGTCGCGGAGCCGCCGGACGCCGGCCGCCTCTTCGATCAGCTCGCGGCGGAGTGCCGGCGCGGCCTGGATCACGAAGTCGATGTCGTTCTGCGCCGTGATGGCGTAGCCGTCCTGGCGCAGACCGGTGCTGGCCAGCAATGCGTCGATGTCTTTCAACCGCGCGCGCGCGCCGTTGATCAGGTACTCACTCTCACCGGAGCGATACAGGCGGCGGGCGACTTCGATTTCATTGAACTCGACGTTGAGCCGCTGGTCGGCGTTGTCGATGGTGAGCGTCACCTCGGCCATGCCGACGGCGGATTTGCCAGGCCCGCCGGAATAGATCACATCCTCCATCCGCTGGCCACGCAGCCCACGCGCGTTTCGCTCACCGAGCGCCCAGCGCATGGCATCGACGAGGTTCGACTTGCCGCTGCCATTGGGACCGACAATCGCCGTGATGCCACGGCTGAAGGGCAGCTCGGTGCGGCGCGCAAAGGTTTTGAACCCTTGCAGCTGCAGCGACTTCAGGTACACGGGCTAGGGGGTAGCAAACATGGCTGGGCTCACGCGCCCATCAGAAACGTAAGCATGGACCACGGCGCGGGTCACGCCCAGTATTAGAGCACGCGCCCGTGCCAGAAGGCAACGGTGTGATTCGTTCCCTGGAAGGGCCGCCCGAGGGCTGCGCGCGGGAGCTATTGGACAACCGGCGCGGTTGATCGAGCGATTCGCATCTGCGCAGTGTCACGGAACCAGATACTCCACGCGACGCGTACGAGTCCCTCCAGGGGCCCTGACTCGTTCGCTGCCGATGCTAGGCCGGCAAGGCAATATCTTCGTCGAAAATCCGGTAGTGGCCGCGGTCACACCGCTGCCGTGTACAGTGGCTCGCATGATTAGCATCGGTTCAACCGTGCTGCGCGTCGACGATCTGCAGCGCCAGGTCGAGTTCTGGACGGAAGCGCTCAACGACGTGCCTCGGGCGGGCGACGCCGACGACTTCGTGCTGCTCAACCGAGGGACGGCGCCGAACCGGACGTCGCGGAGGATCGAACGCGCGAGGTCGAGCGGCTGAAGGCGCTGGGCGCCAGCGAGGTCAACTGGAGCAAGCGACCGCCGGACGCTGACTACTTCATCCTCGCCGACGCGGAGGGCTATCGCTTCTGTGTTGTGGACGCCAGCCAATGACCATGAAGAAGCCCGCCGCCAAAGCGACGCGCGGGAAGACCGTCGATGACTACCTGGCCGCCGCACCGAAGGACAAGCAGGCGGCGCTAACGAAGCTTCGCCAGACGATCAGGGCGGCGGCACCGAAGGCATCCGAAAGCGTGAGCTATGGCATCGTTGGCTACAAGCTCGAACGCAAGCCCGTTATCTACTTTGGCTACTGGAAAGCGCACTACTCCCTCTATGGGATGGGCAACCGTGTCACGAAGGCCCACGCTGCCGAACTCAAGAACTCTCTCTTGAGCAAGGGCACGATCCAGTTTCCAGCAGATAAGCCCCTTCCCTACCGGCTTGTGACCAAGATGGTCAAGGACCGTGTCGCCGAAATCGAAAAGGCACGCTAGAGCCCTAGAATCCTTGCCGAGATGAGCGAGTCAGAGGTCGGCCGCCTTCGAACCGAGAACGCCGAGTTGCGCCGCCTGCTGGGGAAACACCAATGGGGCGGACTCACTCCCATCAAATCGAATGGGGCCTGTCCCGAGTGCGCGGGTTCGAAACCGCCTGATGGCCGTGGTCATCGGCCGGGCTGCGCCGTCGCTGCGGTGTTGGCCGTAGGAACAAGCTAGTCGGCGTCGGCTCAACGAGCGGAGGCTAATTCGCCGGAGCGCGGCGCGCCTCGTGTGCCGCTACAGCCTCCAGCACCTCGTCCTGCGCCGGGGGCTGGTCGAGCGCCCCAAGGGCGGCGAGGGCTTCGCGCGCGGCCATCTGCTCGGCGTCGCGTTTGGTTCGCCCGCGCCCCTTTCCACTGATCCCGTCGCCGAAACTGACCTCGGCCGTGTATTCGCGCCGATGCCCGGGGCCCGAGGCACCGACGATGTCATATTGCGGCGTCGACAGGAATCGTTCCTGGGTCACCTCCTGGAGGCGGCCCTTGTAGTTGTCGTCCGGCCACGCCTGGACGTCGATCAGGCTCCGGCTGAACAGCTTGTAGGCCGCACGGTAGCCCTGATCGAGGAAGATGGCGCCGATCACGGCTTCGAAGGTGTTGGCAAGGATCGATTGCAGGGAGCGCGCGCCGGTCTTGTGTGCACCTTTGCCCAGCAGCAAGTAGTCACCGAGACTCAGCCGCGAAGCCAGACGCGCGAGGCTCTTGGTGTTGACAACCGAGGCGCGCAGCCGGGTCAGCTCACCCTCGTCCGACGTCTGATAGGTGTGGTAGAGGTGCTCGGCCGCGATCAACTCCAGCACCGCGTCGCCCAGATACTCCAGCCGCTCGTTGTCCGCCGACCCGCTCTCCGGGTGCTCGTTGTTGTAGGAGCGGTGAGTCAGCGCCTGGCGCAGCAGCGCAGGCTCGTGAAAACGAACTCGAAGCGTCCGCTGGAGTTTCTGTAGGGGCTCGTCCGGCTGAGCGAGCTTCGGCTCAGGTGGCGATGCCGAGCTTCTCCTGGACGTAGTCCCAGGCGGCTCCGACGGTTTGAATCTTTTCCGCGTCTTCGTCAGGTATCTCCATCCCGTATTCTTCCTCGAACGCCATGATCAGCTCGACCAGGTCGAGGGAATCCGCATTCAAATCGTCGACGAACGAGGCGTCAGGCGTTACCTGCTCGGTTTCCACTCCGAGCTGTTCGGCAATTATGCCTCTGAACTTATCGTAACCCGCTCTGTCCATAAGGACCCCCTGGTTGCTAGTCGCGAGCAAATTGTACGCGTGCGAGACTGCTCAGGCAATCCTAAATCGGCAAACCACCATCAATCCCCAGTACCTGGCCGGTGATGTAGGAGGCGTCGGGCGAGGCGAGGAAGACGATCGCGGGCGCCACGTCTTCGGGCGTGCCGATTCGCTGGATGGCTGCGGCCTGGCGCGCCCGCTCCAGCAGCTCCGGGGGCAATCCGCTGGTCAGCTCGGTGGCGATGAAGCCTGGCGCCACCGCGTTGACCGTGATGTTGCGCGAGCCCACCTCCTTGGCCAGCGCTTTGGTCAGCCCGATGAGACCTGCCTTGGAAGCGCTGTAATTCGCCTGGCCGGCGTTGCCAGCGACTCCGGCCAGCGAGGAGACGTTCACGATCCGCCCATAACGCTGCTTGAGCATGGGCTTGAGCGCAGCCTTGGAGCATAGGAAAGCTGCTCGGAGGTTGGTCTGCAGCACGACATCCCAGTCCGCCTCGCTCATCCGCATCACCAGGGTGTCCCGGGTAAGCCCAGCGTTGTTCACCAGGATGTCCAGCCTGCCGAACGCATCGATGGCCCGCTGCACCATGACCCGCACGTCCTTCTC
>DASZZN010000041.1 GCA_035544955.1 Candidatus Dormiibacterota bacterium | reverse complement strand
GGTGATGCACTCGGGTCGGATCGAGCAGCTGGGACCGCCGACAACGATCTACTCGCGGCCGGCGACGCCCTTCGTCGCCGAGTTTGTCGGCCTCACCAATCGGCTCCCCGGTGTGGTGCGGGCCGGCGAGGTGGAGGTGAGAGGGGCGAGACTGCCCCTCGTCCAGCCCGACGCCGCCGACGGGCCGGCTGTTGCGCTCGTGCGTCCTGAAGCCGTGACGCTCGCGAGCAGCGGCGAGGCCGCCGGACCGCTGGTCGGGACGATCATCGCGACGGCCTTCCTCGGCGCCACCAGCCGGGTCACGGTCGACCTTGGCGATATCACCGTGCTTGCCCAACTTCCGACCGCGGAGGCGTCCGCACTCCCGGCCGGAACGCGCGTCCGCCTGGTGCTTCGCCCGGACCCGGTCCTGATCGCGAGGGAAGAGGCCGGTGCGTCGCGCACCTGAGTGACTCGATCGTTCCCCGACGCGGTACGAATCGTGGTACGGGATCTGGGCAGGGGCGAGGTTGTGAGCTACGGGGAGGTCGCCCGCCGCGCCGGCTACCCCCGCGCGGCACGCGCCGTCGGCAACGTGCTCGCGCGTAGCATGGGTCTGCCCTGGTGGCGCGTGGTACGCGCGAACGGCGAACTGGCCGCACACGGTGGGGAAGAGCAGGCCCGCCGGCTTCGCCGCGAAGGGATCGCGATTCGGGACGGCCGCGTGCAGCGCCGTCGTTTTTCCTGAAATCCCGCTTTGGTTTTACCGGCTGTTGACCTTCGGCCGAGGCTGCGCTAGGCTAATCGCCGATAAGGCCAGTGCGGGCCACTCAACCCTGGGAAGGAGGAGCAGCTTGTTTAGACATCGTCTTTTGACGTCGTCGGCTATTCTCGCGGTCCTCGCCAGTGCGGTGACTGTCGCGCCTACCGGAGCCGCCGCAACCACCGGTGGCGGTACCCGCATGATCTCAGCAAGCGGCACCGCGTCGTTCCGTGCCGCCGCGCCGGGCAGCGCTGCGCTGGCCCAGCCGGAAATCCGTAGCGCCAGCGCGACGGGTGACACTGCTGGAGCAAGAGTCGCGGCGGTGGCAGGTGTCCCGACGGTAAACGGGCCGAATCGCAGCGAATCCGCGGTCAACGGTCACACCTCGGGCGACGGCCAATCGGCCGGGGACAACTCCGGGGCCGGTTCGCTCAAGATCGTGACCAGCTTCAACGGACTGATCCATCGTGACCAGCGCACGGCCAATGGTGGGAACCAGTTTTCCGTCGAGCCGCCCGATCAGGGGCTGTGCGTTGGCAACGGCTACGTGCTGGAGACGGTCAATGACGTCATGAACGTGTACAGCAGTTCCGGCGCTTCGCTGAAGGGCGTGACCGATCTCAACTCGTTCTATGGATATGCGCCGCAGGTTATCCGTACTCCGAGGTCGGATGGTCCCTTTGTCACCGACCCGAGCTGCCTTTTCGACAAGGCAACCCAGCGCTGGTTCCATGTCGTGCTGACGCTCGATGTCAAGCCGACGCCGCCGCATCCGGGCGCCTTCTTGGGCTCCGACCATCTCGACATTGCTGTCAGCAATACGGCGAGCCCGCTTGGCTCATGGACGATCTATCGGATCCCTGTCCAGGATGATGGCACGATGGGTACGCCCGACCATCACTGCACCACCGGGCCCCACACTCCTACGGCGACCAATCCGAACGGGTGCATTGGCGACTATCCCCACATTGGGGCGGATGCCAATGGCTTCTATGTGACAACCAACGAATACTCGCTGTTCGGGCCCGAGTTCCATGGTGCTCAGCTCTATGCCCTCTCCAAGCGAGCGCTCGCCCGCAACGATAGTTCCGTCGCAGTGACGCAGATCAGCACCCAGGGCCTTGACAACGGGAACTCTGGCTTTACGATTTGGCCGGCCGTGGCCCCCGCCAACCAATTCGCCTCGGCTAGTCGCGGAACGGAGTATTTCTTGAGCTCTAACGCGGGCGACGAGGCGCACGGCAACGGCACCGCAATCGGTCCCCGCACGTCTACACAGCTGCTCGTGTGGTCTCTGACCAACACTCGGTCACTGGACAGTGGCAGCCCGGCGGTTCAGCTGTCGCACTCGGTCCTGAAGGTCGGGCGCTACTCTTTCCCGCCGTCGTCTGAGCAAAAGGTTGGCAGCACACCACTGCGTGACTGCCTCAACAATGCCGATTGCGCGACCAACGTCCTGCTCGGGGCTCCGGATCCGCACGCACCAAACCCCGAGTATGCGCTGGACAGCAACGACACCCGCATGCAGCAGGTCGTCTACGCCGATGGCAAGATCTGGGGCGCCCTTGACACCGCCGTCAAGGTTGGTGGCAAGGTCCAGGCCGGTATCGAGTGGTTCGTCGTGCAGCCGTCGTCGGAGGAGGACGGCGCGGAGCTCGCCAACCAGGGATACCTCGCCGTGAAGCGCAACAACGTCATCTACCCTGCGGTTGGTGTAACACCCAGTGGCCAGGGCGTGATCGCTTTCACGCTGGTCGGACGCGACCATTACCCCAGCGCAGCGTTCGCCGCGATCAACGCCCACGGCGTCGGCAAGGTACAAGTCGCCGCGGAGGGTCTCGGGCCCGCTGATGGTTTCAGTGGCTATCAGATCTACAACGACCCAAACCCCAACCGTCCGCGATGGGGCGATTACGGCGCGGCGGTGGTCGACGGTGGCGACATCTGGATCGCTTCCGAGTACATCGGGCAAACCTGCACGCTTAACACCTACCTCGCGACCGGCGCCAGCTGCGGCGGCACGCGCACGCTGCTGGCCAACTGGTACACACGGATTACGCGGGTATCAGCCGGCGGCGAGGGCGGCGGCGATGGCGGTGGTGGCGGCAACAACTAACTAGTCCGCCGAACATGTCGAGGGCCGGTCTTCGGACCGGCCCTCGTCTTATTTCTTAGGTCTCATCGCCCCCGGGGAGCTCAGGGTTTGCGGCAAGCAACCTCGGTTCGAGCTGGTGGACACGAGCTCGGCGACAGCTGGCTTGCCGGCGCCAGTTCGGCCGAGGCCGGTGGGAGCGCGGGACTGGTTCCGGCCTGGGAAGCATGGATGACCCGGTGAGTCGTATTACCAGCCGCAGCTGTGGCAGCAGGTGCCAACACAGGCTGCTCGACCGAACTCAGGGGTTGCTGGACGGCTGGCAGCGCGAGGTAGCCGTTTCCTTGCGGAGCCACCCGGTGGGCGCCAGCGGACGCCGCCGCGGAACTCGCCAGGAAGCCGGCGACCAGCGCGAAGCCGACCAGCCGGTTCATTCACCGAATATAACGGTCGCAGCCACCTTTTCTAACGGTGCGCCACTCGGTCCTCGGCGATCAACTCGTCGATCACTTCTCTAACCCCCGCGCCGGCCTCGCCCCGGGTTACGTACGTGGCCCCCGCTTTGAGGGCGTCGACCGCGTTCGCCACCGCGACACCGCACCCACACATCGCGAGGAAGGCCTCGTCGTTCTCCGCGTCGCCCAAGCCGACGACGCTCGGCGGCGATAGGCCGAGCTCGTCGAGCGCCGCGCGCAACCCGCTCGCCTTGTCCACCGAGGTGGGCAGCACCATGACCGAACCCTTGTTGAGGATGACTTGCAGGTCGAGGCCGAGCTCGCGGATCACGTCGATCACGGCCGTCTCGTTTGGCTGCACCGTGGCGACCACCACCTGTCCAACCCAGATCGGCGCGACGCCGCGGGACTTCAGCGCCTCGACGAAACGCGGCGAAGGCGGCGGCCCGAGGACTCGAGTCTCCTGGCTTCGTGGCCGGTGGAGGACGGCGCCGTTTTCCGCGACGACGGCGTCGAAGCTGCTGGCCTCAGGAAAGGCGCGGAGCAGATCGCCGAGCTGGCGCCCGGTGACGAGGATCAGCTTGCGGCCGCTGGCCGAGAGCCGGCGCAGCGCCTCGATCGTGTCGCCGTCGACGACGCCGTCGGTGGCCAGCGTGCCGTCGTAGTCGGCGGCAAGCGCGAGGTAGCGCACCTACTTCGGCTTGGTGCTGGTGGCGAGGATGATGCGGATCGGGCGATCGTGTCGGACGTAGTCCCAGGCCCAGGAGGCGAGCGCGCTGATGCGATTCCGGAAGCCGATCAGGTAATAGATGTGGACGAAGAGCCAGGTCAACCATCCGACAAAACCGGTGAACTCCAGTCCTCCGGGCAAATGCGTCACCCCGGCGTTGCGGCCGACCGTTGCCATCGTGCCTTTGTCGACGTAGTGGAACGGTGCGCGGTCAGTCCGCACGCCGAGGACCTCGTCGACAATGGTGCGAGCCACGTAACGCCCGCCCTGCATCGCGGGGGGCGAGAGCATCGGGAGCTCGCGGTCGCCCACGCGTGGTGAGGCGGCGTCGCCGATGGCAAACGCGCCTGGGGCTCCGGCAATTCGAAGCCATTCGTCCACCTGGATGCGGGCGTTTCGAAAGCGCGGAAGTGATGCCTCGCCGACCGGGTCAGTGGGTCGGACGCCCGCCGACCAGATGATGGTGGCGCAGGCGATCGCCGTCCCGTCGGAGAGCGTGACCGAGTGGCCGTTCGCCGTTTTGACCAGCGTGCTGGTGCGAACCTCGATGCCGCGTCGCTCCAGAACCCGCCGCGCGTATCGGCCAAGCCGGACCGAAAAGGCATTGAGCAGGCGGTCCGTCCCCTCCACCAGGATGATCCGGATTTCGGCACGCGAGATCTGGTGATAGTCCTTGCCGGCGACGATCGCCATCAACTCGCTGAGCGCTCCCGACGACTCGACGCCGGTTGGACCGCCCCCGACCACCACGAATGTCAGCAGGGCGCGGCGCGCCTCCGGATCCGGCTCCACATCGGCGCGCTCGAGGCAGGTCAGCACCTGGTTGCGGAGCCGCGTCGAGTCTTCGAGCGACTTCAATCCCAGCGAGACGCGGGCCACCTCCTGGTTGCCGAAGTAGTTGTCGGTGCTGCCGGTAGCCAGCACCAGGTACTCGTAGCTGAGCGAGGGGCTGGCATCGAGCCTGACCACCTTACTGGCGAGGTCGACGCGCGTTACGGTCGCTACGCGAAACCGGACGTTGGCTGAGTGGCGAAAGATCGTGCGCAGTGGGTACGCGATGTCGCTTGGATTCAGCAACCCGGTGGCCACCTGGTAGAGCAGAGGGGTGAAGAGATGGTAGTTGTGCTGGTCAAGCAGGACGACATCCACCGGCTTGCTGTCGAGCGCGCGGGCGCAGGCGAGGCCGCCAAACCCGGCGCCCACGATCACGACGCGCGGACGGCCCCCACCCTGACCCTCCCCCGAAGGGGGAGGGAATCTCGGCTCAGCCATCGGTCACGACACGAAGCTGCGCATACGCTTGCCGCAGGGCGGCTTCGACGGCAGCCGGCGAGTCGGCGCGCGCGAACATGAAGCCAAGATAGCGGTCACCCTCCGGCAGCGGCACCAGCGGCTCGCCCGGCGGAATTGTGATCACCAGACCGTCGACGCCCGGCACTTGCTTCGCCTCGCCCTGTCCCTCGACGGCGCGCAGCCGTCCGCGGTCCCGAATCGGCAGCATCATCACGCCGGCCGCCGCCGACTCTCGCTGGTGCGATGGCATCGGTAGGCCGGCCGCATGCCGAAGGATCAGCTCCTCGAGCGAGATGCCCGACCCGAATCGAAGGGTTCGGGAGCAGAGGCCACCGATGGAGCGCGCGGCGACCTCGAGCATCCAGATGCCATGGTCGTTGAGCCGCAGCTCGGCGTGGATCGGGCCGTCCGTCAGGCCAAGAGCTCGCCCCGCCCGCGCGGTGGTCGCGATGATTTGTCTTTGCCGGTCCGGTGGAAGGCGCGACGGCGTGACATAGATCGTTTCCTCGAAGAAGGGGCCGTTCAGCGGATCGGGCTTGTCGAAGATGGCCAGCACCTCGAGCTCGCCACCGCGAAGCAGCGCCTCGACTGCCACCTCCTCACCTGGGATGAAGTCCTCGACCAGGACCGAACGGCGCATTCCGTTCGGCCGGCACGCGGCGACGATCGCCGCCACCCGGGTGAAGACCCGGGGAAAGCTCGCGGCATCCTCGACCTTCACCACGCCCTGGCTGCCCGAAAGGTCGAGCGGCTTGACGACGCAGGGAAAGCGCGCGGCCGCGGCGATCGTTTGCGGATCGGCGTCGATGTCCGCGGTCGTAAATCGTGGCGTTAGCAGTCCGGCCGCCGCGAAGCGCTCACGCATGCCCGCCTTGTCGTGCGCCGCCTCCACCGCATCGACCGGATTGTGTGGGAGGCCGAGCGCCTGGGCGGCCGTGGCCGCCAGCAATGTTCCGGCGTCATCGACGGCGACAACCGCAGCCAGCGGACGCGTCTGCGCAAAGGCGACGATGCGCTCCGTCGAGCGGCTGAGATCCTCGAAGTCGAGCCGGAGATGGCGACCATCCATCAAGCCGGCGAGCGCCGGCCGGTGCTCTGAGCCGACCACGACCTCGACGTCGAGGCGGGACGCCGCGGTCATGAAATCGTGCGTGCGATAGGTGCGGCTCGGGATCAGCAGGAGGATGCGTGCCATCACCGTTAGTTGACCACGAATAGAATGACGACAATGCCGCCTGCGATCACCGTGACATCTGCGGCGCAGACGAAGATCGATGCCGTACGCTCGAAGACCGGCCACCCGGACGCGTGCCTGCGGATTGCGATCGCGGGCCGCCGTGGTGGGCAGTTCGTCTACGAGCTGGACCTGGTCGCGCCTGAGGATGCCCCACCGACCGACGTCGTGGTGGAGACGGCGGCCCTTCGCCTGCTCGTCGAGCCGGACAGTGCCGCCAACCTCGAAGGGGCGGTCATCGACCTCGACCCTTCCGCGATGGGCGGGGCGCTGCGGATCGACAATCCGAACGAAGGCTGGCGTGATCCCGTCGCGGCGCGCATCCAGGAGGTGCTCGACGAGCAGATCAATCCGTCCGTCGCGGCCCACGGTGGCTTTGTCGATCTGCTCGAGGTTCGCGGCGGCGCCGCCTATGTTCAATTGGGCGGAGGCTGCCAGGGCTGCGCCCAGGTCGACGTCACGCTCCGCCAGGGTATCGAGGTCGCGATCAAGGCGGCGGTCCCGCAGATCACCGAAGTGATCGACGTCACCGACCACGCCGCAGGGTCAAACCCGTACTTCCAGCCCGCTAAGAAAGCCTCCTAAATCGCGGAGATCCGCCGGAGGCGCATTCGCGGTCCGAAGCGCGGCGCCTGGATCCCGCCGAGCGTTAGTAGGCGGATCACACGCGCGCGGTGGCCGCGGTAAGGCTCGAGCAGTTCCAGCATGCGGGCGTCGCTGCCCCGCACTTCGCCGGCGAGCCCCCAGGCCACCTGGTGCGGCAGATGGTAATCGCCGACCGAGACCGCGTCCCGGTCGCCGTACGCCACGACGGACACTTCAGCCGCGGACCAGGGTCCGATGCCCGGCAGCGACGTCAGGAGCCGACGAGCCTCGACCGGGTCCATATCGGCGGTGGTCTCCAACCGGCCGGCCAGGGCGGCGACCGTCTGGATCACCCCGAAGCGCCGGCGCTCGATGCCGAAGCGATGTACCGCCCAATACGGCGTGGCGACCAACCGAGCAGGTTCGGGCGGAAGTCGTAGGCCCACATCGCCCGGCGCCGGCTCACCCAGCGCCCGCACCAGCTGGGCATACGACGCGTAGGCTTCGACGCCCGGCACCTTCTGCTCCAGGATGGTCGGCAGCAGGGCTTCGAACACCAGCCCGGTCCGCCCGAGACGAAGCCCGGGATGGTGGCGGTGCAGGTCCGCCAGCAGCCGGTTTGCCGGGCGAAATGCGTCCGGCTGGTCCTGGAAGCCCGCCAGCGCGGGCGCGCGCTCGATCATCCATGCGGCCCCGGGACCCCAGGCATCGGTCAGAAGGCGGGCCCCTTCGAGCCGAAGCCGCAGCGATGCTGCTCCATCCGGGGTGCGCGCGGCTCGCCAGACGTCGTCCGGTCCGAAGCGGATCGTCGGATCCGACGGTCCGCGCCGGAATACGCCGAGCGTCAGGTCAAGATCGAGCGGGAAGGGGAGAGGCCACGCGGCGCTGGCTTGGGGCGGCACAGGCCAACCTTAGCGCGGAACGCACCAGCTTGAGTACGTAACGCCGACTGTGCTACGTATTATCAAGTCAGCTGATAGACGGGGTTGCAGGTTGAGGAGACGAGCCGCATGATTCGCTGCGCCTGGTGCGGGGCGACCAACTACGCCATCGACAGTTGGTGCGCCAGCTGCTCGCGCCATCTCGACTGGTCTCCGCCCTCGAGGACGCCGCGCCGATCGCCGCGCCCGCGGCGTTTGATTGTGCTATTGCCCGCCGCCATTGTGGTGGGCGCAGTAATCCTCTTGGCGATGCCGGTGGCGAGCTGGTTCGGCGCTGTTGGTCGCCCCCGACCGGCCGTGCCGAACACCGCTCTGCGGCCGGCAGCGCCCGCGGCAACAACCACCGCGTCGGCGCAGGCGGTGGCAACGCCGGACGCGACCCCGACGCCTGAGGCCACGCCCGGGCCGACCGAGAATTCCACTCCAGCCCAGACATCACCGGGCGAGGTTGCGCCGGCGGGAACTGATCCCGCGGCCAGTGTCGCCCTCTTCTACCAGGCGGTTTCCAGTCACGATTTCGCCGCGGCGGCCGCGCTGTGGACGTCGCGCATGCAGGCACAGTTTCCACCGGCCGAGTTCATCGACCACCGATTCGCCACCACCCAGCAGATCAACCTGCAAGGTGAGCGGCTACTCGCCAGCCGCGATGGAGTGGCGATGGTGTATGTCCGCATCGTCGAGGTCACCGGCGGACACTTGCGGCGCTGGGTTGGGACCTGGCAGCTGGTGAACACTGGGTCGGGATGGCTCCTGAACCGGCCGAACCTGCGGGCGGACTCCTGAGATGCTGAAGCTGAGCTCGAAGTCGAAACCGATCGGCACACGCGTTCCGTGCCGCGCCTGCCGCTACCCCAATCTTGGAATCTCCATTTGGTGTGAACGCTGCGGGGCGCCCCTTGATTGGATGTCACCTTCATCGGGCCCCGGGCCGGATACACCAGCGCCTCGGCCGGTCGCCCCGGTCCCGGTGGCCGAGCCGGCGACCACGCAACGCGCCCGCCAACGGCGCGCCTTGACGCTGCCCCGGCTGACCATGCCGGCCGTCAAATGGCCTCGGCTCAGCATGCCGAGGTTGACCCTGCCGCGTCCGAGCCTGCCACGCATACCGCGGATCATGCTGGTGGTCGCCGCGATCTTGGCCGTTCTGCTGATGGTGCCGCTCGCGTACATGCTGCTGCCGGCGGGGCGGGCGGCCGTGAATCCACAGCGTGCAGCCAGTCATCTGCCGTCGACGAGTGGCCCAACCGCCGGCGAGACGGCGCAGGCGGCGGCCATCCCTGGCGTCGAGGCGAAGACCCTCATACCCTACCGCAACGGCACGTGCGCGATCAACGCGCCCTGCCTGACGCTCGCGAGCGAAACGGTCGGCACGAACGCGGCGGCGGTGGTGTTTTCGACGGCCAGTTCCGCGGCGCGCGAATGCGTCGGGTACGTGTATCACACCGGCGGCCAGTGGCACTTTCTCGACGCGGTTTGCGGTCTACCGGATCAGCTCAGCCCGATGGTTGCTCACGACGCCATCGTGCATGTGCCGGGCAACTGCGCCAACGTCCGCGCGGTGGCGAGCCTCACGTCCGGCGTCGTCGCCTGTCTCAAGGACGGCAGCACGGTGCGCATCGACGGTGGGCCGACCTATGCCGACGGCCGCCTGTGGTGGCACGAGTCGCACGGCTGGGTCGCGCACGATTTCCTGACCGGACCGTAGGCCCCACCCTGCCCTCCCCCAGAGGGGAGGGAATCCAATGGCTTACCTAGTGGTGCTCGCTGGGTGCCTGTGCCCGCAGGCGCTTGACCAATTCCAGCAGCATCTTGTAGCTGATGCTGGCATTCTCCATCAACAGGGGCTTGACCTCCCAGGCAACGAGCGTGAGGCATACGGTGTCGCTCTCGGCCCGGACGTCGGCCGTCCTGGGACCGCCATCGAGAACCGAGATCTCCCCGAAGAACGCACCGGGGCCCATGGAGGCGACCCTCTGGCCATCGCGGATCACCGCCACCTTGCCCTCTTTGATGATGTAGAGCCCGAGCCCATCGGCGCCCGTCTTGACGATCGCGGCGCCCTTGTCGTAGCGCTGCTCCTTGATGAGCTTCCCGAGCAGCTCGAGCTCTTTGCGGTCGAGGCCGGCAAAGAGCGGCACCCTTCGCAACGATTCGGTTGGATCAGTCTTGACAGCCATCGATTCCTCCTGCGGTTGACAGCGCGCCATTACGATACCGCACCCAGTCGTTGGATGCCGGAGCGGGAGGAGGGAGGATGCCCCTCCCCCGGAGGGGGAGGGACCACTCGCGAGTCTTCTAGCGGGCCTGAACGGCGGTCAGGAGCCGCATCTTCAGCTGCTCCATACGAGCGCCCAGGTCCTCGAGCTGCTGCTTCGACAGGACCTTGCGGACCTTGGGGAAGAGCTCGCCCTCTTCCTCGCCGACGTGGTGCATTACGTCCTCCTTGAGCACCTTGAGGGCGGCGCCCCATACCTCGGTGGTCATGTCGGTTTGCTCGAGGTCCGCCAGCACCATTTTGATCTGCTTGTGCTCTTCGATCGACTCGAGCACCAGGTCGCGCGTCGGCTCGGCCTCCTTGGTGGCCGGGTAGAAGATCTTCTCCTCGATCTCCGCGTGAACGCTCAGCTCACGATCGAGCTCCGGAAACGTTTTCTGCCGGTTTTCTTTTTTCTCCATCGCCGAGAAGATCTTCTCGACCTTCTTGTGATCCTCTTTCAGTAACTCGATGGCGTCCATTGCTTGCCTCCTGAACACGTGGCTATATCAAATACTGATATCAGGTATATCAGGATGGCGAGGCGTGCGCCGCGCCGGTGGAGGCTTTAGGCGCCCAGGCGCGCCGCCTGGAACTGGCGGCGAAGCTTCCAGATCCCGTCGACGTAGGTTCGGCTACTCGGATAGATGCCGTGGCGAAGGACGCCGGATAGGCCCTGATAGTAGGCGGCAAGGGCCAGCTTCGGATCGCGCAGGCGGTCCAGATACGACCGCAGCAGGGCAGCGCCCAGTTCGGCGTTGTCGACTGGGTTGTTGAGGTTGACGCGGCGCCCGAGTAGGGACGGTCCGGCCCAGACGGCGGTGTACGGCTCGACTTGCATCAGTCCGACGGCGCCGGTATGCGAACGCGCGGCCTGGTTCCAGCCGCTCTCCCAGTAGGAGACGGCCAGCACAAAGTTAGGGTTGAGGCCGTGGTTGTGGGCGGCCCGGATCAGGATGGCGCGGGCCTGGGCGGACGTCGGGCGCGGGGCAGGCGCCGCCAGGTGGGCCGCCTGCCGCGCGGTGGCGCGCGCACTGTGTCGGTGGGCGGCATAGGCGGGCTGGGCGGCGAGCGCGACGGTCAGGCTGAGGCTGGCCGCGATCGCGACCGTCAGGCGCGGAAGTTTGTGCATGCGACCGAAACGTGACGGCGGCCTGCCGACTTGCTCGCCTGGTGCAAATTGTTGTTAAGGGCCACAGGCACCTTGACTTTGGTTCGAAGCGGGCTTCAAATATGGGGAGTCCGAAGGGGGATACATGCCCAAATCATCGAGGGAGGGAAAACAAACGCCTATGGCTACCGTCGTCACCGACGAACACCCGAAGACCGATACGGAACGGCTGCACGAACTCGGTTACGCCCAGGAACTGCTCCGAAAGATGAGCGGCTTCTCGAATTTCGCGGTCTCGTTCACCATCATCTCGATCCTGAGTGGCTGCCTCACTCTGTACTACTACGGCATGAGTACCGGTGGCCCGATCGAGATGAGCATCGGCTGGCCGCTGGTCGGCGTCTTCGTCATCCTGGTAGGCCTATCCATGGCCGAGATTTGCTCGAGTTTTCCAACCGCTGGTGGCCTCTATTACTGGTCGGCGAAGCTGGCTGAGAAGAATGCGCCTGCCTGGAGTTGGTTTACCGGCTGGTTCAACCTGCTAGGACAGGTCGCGATCACCGCTGGCATCGACTTCGGGCTGGCGACCTTTGTCACCGCATTCCTGAGCCTGCAATTTGGCTATCCCATCGATCCGCCGCACGTGATTGGGGTTTACGTGGTCGTGCTCGGGATTCACGGGCTCATGAATACGTTCGGTATCCGGCTGGTCGCGCTACTAAACAACGTGAGCGTGTGGTGGCATATCGTTGGGGTGCTGGTGATCGTCGGCGCGCTGGCCTTCATTCCGTCCCACCATCAGTCGGTGTCATACGTCTTCACGCAGTACGTCAACCTCACAGGCTGGGGTGGAGCGCCCATCTACGTCTTCGCGATCGGCTTGCTCCTGGCTCAGTACACCTTCACCGGCTATGACGCTTCCGCGCATCTAACCGAAGAAACCGAGAGCGCTGCGGTGGCTGGACCGCGGGGCATCGTGATGTCGATCGTAGTTTCGCTGATCGCTGGCTGGATTCTGCTCCTCGGCGTCACGTTCGCGATCCAGAATTTCAACAATGAATACAACGCCATCAACACGTATGGTCTCGCCGGACCGCCGCTCCAGATCTTCATCGATGCCATCGGCATGACCGGCGCAAAGCTGCTCATGCTGATTGTTATCGGAGCGCAGTTCTTCTGCGGGATGTCGTCGGTCACGGCCAACTCGCGCATGATCTACGCCTTCTCGCGGGACGGCGCGCTACCGGCGTCGAACTTCTGGCACCGGATCAACAAGCGGACGCGTACCCCCACCAACTCGATCTGGTTCGCAGCGGTCGGGGCGTTGATTCTCGGTCTACCGTATTTGTGGAACCCTGAGGCTTATGCGGCAGTAACGGCGATCGCCACGATCGGCCTCTACATCGCGTACATCCTGCCGGTCTTCCTGCGGCTTCGCTTGGGCGACCGCTTCAAGCGTGGCCCATGGCATCTCGGGCGCTGGAGCCCGGTGGTCGGCGTGATCGCCACCATCTGGGTGGTGTTCATCACAATTCTCTTCATGCTTCCGCAGGCATTTCCTCCGAACCTGCAGACGAACTTCAATTACGCACCCGTCGCAGTACTTGTCGTGCTGCTGTTTGCAGGTGGCTGGTGGTTCATTGGGGCCAAGAACTGGTTCAAGGGCCCGCGTGTTCAGGGAACGCCCGAGGAGCTCGCCGCGATCGAACGCGAACTGACGGAGGTCGGGGCAGCCTAGCACAGGGACAGCAAATCCCAATGGGACGGCTCGACGGAAAAGTCGCGCTGATCACCGGCGCCGGGAGTGGCATGGGTCGCGTGGCGACCCATGCCTTCGTCCGGGAAGGCGCCAAGGTGGTTGCCGCGGACGTCAACGACAAGGCGGTCCACGAAACCGTCGCCACCCTGCAGGGCAACGCGGTGGCGGTGATCGGGGACGTTACCCGCGATGCTGACGCTGCCGTCTTCGTCGAGACGGCGGTCGGCCACTTCGGCAAGCTCGACGTGCTCTACAACAACGCCGGCATCTTCGACGAAGCCGATGAGTCGGTGCTGACGACGACCGACGCGATCTGGGACCGGACGATGGCGATCAACGTCAAGGGCCTCGCCTTCTGCTGCAAGCACGGCATCCCCGAGTTGATCAAGGCCGGCGGCGGCTCGGTGATCAACATCGCCTCCTTCGTCGCCCTGGTCGGGTGCACCGTGCCACAGGACGCCTATACGGCCAGCAAAGGCGCGGTCATCGCGCTGACGAAATCGCTGGCGGTGCAGTTCGGGCCTCAGGGCATTCGTACCAATGCGATCTGTCCGGGACCGATCGAAACGCCGCTGATGCGCGACCTGCTGAAAGACGAGAACAAGAAACGCGTCCGGCTCAACCGGATCCCGATGGGCCGCTTCGGCCATGCCGAGGATGTCGTCTCCCTGGCCATCTACCTTGCCTCCGACGAATCCACCTGGACCAACGGCGCTGCCCTTGTCGTCGACGGCGGCATCACATCGAACTACTTCTGATGGTTACGGTGGCAAGTCCTGGCCGTTTGCTGATCGGCGGTGCCTGGCGCGCCGGGCAGGATGAGAAGACCTTCGAGGTCATCGAGCCCGCCACCTCAGAGGTGATGGCCGCGGCCGCGGTGGCCTCGCCCGCTGACGTCGACGCCGCCGTCAAGGCGGCACGCGCGGCATTCGAGCGTGGCGCTTGGAGCGAGGCGCCAGCCAGCGCCCGAGCGAAGGTGCTGTACAAGATCGCGGAGCTGATCCGGTCGGAGGTCGATCAGCTGGCGACGCTGGAGGCGCGTAATGCCGGCAAGCCGATTCGCGATGCGCGCGATGAGGTGCTGGGCGCCGCCCAGTGTTTCGAGTACTACGCCGGCGCCGCCACCCGAATCTTCGGCGAGACCATCCCGGTGACCGCGCCCGGTCTCGACTTCACGCTGCGCGAGCCGGTCGGCGTGGTCGCGCTCATCGTGCCGTGGAATTTTCCACTGACGATTGCCTCCTGGAAGGTCGCGCCGGCGCTCGCCGCGGGCAACGCCGCCATCCTGAAGCCGGCGAGCTACACACCGCTCACCGCGCTGCAACTGGGGCGCATCGCCCTTGAGGCGGGCCTGCCGGAAGGCGTGCTCAACGTTATCACCGGGCCGGGTGGCACCACCGGAAGCGCGCTGGCCGGCCACCCGGGGGTCGACAAGATCGCCTTCACCGGCGAGACGCTGACGGGCGTCAGCATTCTCCAGCAGGCAGCGCCCAACATCACGCGTGTCTCGCTCGAGCTCGGCGGGAAATCGCCGAACATCATCTTTGCGGACGCGGATCTGGAGAAAGCCGCGCCCGCCGCGGTCAACAGCGTCTTTGGGAATGCCGGCCAGGACTGCTGCGCGCGCAGCCGAGCTTTCGTGCATCGCTCGATCGCGGAGGAGTTCGACCAGCGGGTCGCGGCCGGTTCCCGGAATTTGACCGTCGGCGACCCGCTCGACGCTCGAACCGAGGTCGGGCCGCTGATCTCGATGAAGCAACGCGAACGGGTGCAGGGCTACATCCAGCTCGGCCGGCAGGAAGGCGCACGCTTGCTCGCCGGCGGATCGACGCCGGGTGGGCACCTGGCGAGTGGCAGCTTCCTCCAACCGACGGTCTTCGACCGCGCCGATAATCGGATGCGGATCGCGCAGGAGGAGATCTTCGGCCCGGTGCTGACCATCATTCCCTTCACCGATGAGGACGAGGTCCTGCGCTTGGTCAACGACACGCCCTACGGCCTTTCTGGATCGATCTGGACCCGCGACATCGGCCGCGCACTCCGGCTCGCCCGGGGCGTAAAGACCGGCGTGCTGAGCATCAACAGCAGCCGCAGCGTTCACCAGGAGGCGCCGTTCGGCGGGTACAAGCGAAGCGGCATTGGCCGCGAGCTGGGCATGCACGCGCTCCAGCTCTATACGGAAGTCAAGAACGTCTTCGTCAGTCTCGAGTAAGCAGGAGGGATTCGACATGGCGCGCACAGGCAGCCCGACGCGCGAACGATCGACCACCACCCGAGCCGACCGCACCAACGGACAGTCGCGACGTCAGGAGAAGACCGCCAAGCTCACGCTGGAGGAGCTGGTCCGCCAGACCAAGGCCGGCGAGGTCGACACCGTCATCATCGCGATTGCCGATCTCCAGGGACGGCTGATGGGGAAGCGGCTCACCGGCCCCTACTTCCTCGACCATGTCGACGAGGGACTACACGCCTGCGACTACCTGCTGGCGATGGACGTCGACAACGAGCCGCTGCCGGGCTTCAAGTTCAGCAACTGGGGCACCGGCTACGGCGATATGCACGGTCATCCCGACCTGTCGACCATCCGGCGCCTCCCCTGGCTGGAGAAGACCGCCCTGATCCTCTGCGACGTCGAGACGATGGGCGGCAAATCCGTGGACGTTGCGCCCCGCCAGATCCTTCGCCGCCAGGTCGAGCGCGCGCGCAAGCTGGGCTTCAACCCGAAGACCGGCTCCGAGCTCGAGTTCTACCTGTTCAAAGACAGCTTCGAGCAGGCCGCCGAGAAGGACTACCGCAACCTGCAGCCGTACGGCCGCTACATCGAGGACTACCACATCCTGCAGGGCACCAAGGCCGAGTGGTTCAACCGGCTCGTCCGCAACGGGATGGAAGGGGCGGCGGTCCCCGTCGAGAACAGCAAGGGGGAGTGGGGATTCGGGCAGCAGGAAATCAACCTGCGCTTCGCCGAATCACTCGAAATGGCCGACCGGCACGTCGTCTACAAGAACGGCGTCAAGGAAATCGCCGCGCTCAACGAGGTGGCGGTGACCTTCATGGCGAAGTGGACGATGGCGCAGGCTGGCAGCTCGTTCCATCTGCATTCGTCGCTGTGGGACGTCAAGAGCGATAAGGCGCTCTTTCATTCGGCGAACGGCGGGCCGCACGGGATGTCGACGCTGTTCCAGCATTACCTTGCGGGGTTGATCGCGCTGGCCCGGGATTTCTCGCTCTTCTACGCGCCGTTCGTCAACTCCTACAAGCGGTACCAGGCGAGCTCCTTCGCGCCAACCTCGATCGTCTGGAGCTACGACAACCGGACTTGCGGCTTCCGCATCATCGGTCACGGGCCCAGCCTGCGCGTGGAGTGCCGGATTCCTGGCGCCGACGCCAATCCCTACCTGGCCTTCGCGGCGACGATCGCGGCCGGGCTGCACGGCATCGAGAACAAGCTCGCGTTGCCGCCCGAGTTCCGCGGCGACGCGTACACGGCGAAGGATCTCCCCCGCGTGCCGGGCAACCTGACGGAGGCAATCGACGCGTTGGACACGAGCCAGGTTGCACGCCAGGCCTTCGGTGACGACGTGGTCGAGCACTACCTGCACTCGGCCAGACTCGAGCGGCAGACCTTCGACAGCGCCGTCACCGACTGGGAGCTGAGAAGAAACTTCGAGCGAATCTAGCCGCCGAAGTCGACGTCCTTGGTCGCGACCGTCCCGGCCTTGCGCCCGGGCGCCGTCTGGTAGGTCCAGTACAGGTTCGTGTGCGCGATGACCTGGGCCGGGGGCGGCGCCCCCCATGCCGACTGGTCCTCAGTCGTGTGGGCGTCCTTGACAAGGGTCGCGTCGTACCCCCGGACGATCGCTCCATGAAGCGTCGAGCGGATGCAGGCATCGGTCTGGGCGCCGACGACGACGAGTCGCCCGACGCCGAGGCCGGACAGCACGGTCTCGAGCGTAGTGTCCTCGAAGGAGTCGCCGAAGTTCTTCTCAACGAGCGGCTCCGCGTCGCCCGGGGTCAGCTCGGGGACGATCCGCCAGTCGTCGCTCCCCCTGGCAAGCTGCTCGTCGGAATGCTGGACCCAGACAACCGGGACCCTTTCCCGCCGCGCCTTCTCGACAAGGCTGCCGACGTTCGCGACGACCGCGTCGCGCTCGTGCGCCCCCCCGACGACGCCGTTCTGCACGTCAATGACGAGCAGTGCGGTGTTCGGCCGGTTCATGAGTGTGGTCATGGTCTCTCCCTACTCTAAGGCGTCGACGGAACCGTTGTGGCCTTGATTGGGCTCCAGGCGGTGCCGGTCCATTCCCAGGCGTTGATACGAAGGGTGTTCAGATCGCGGCTGACGTCTTCGAAGCCGAAGACTGCGCCCTCAACCGTGTCGCCATGGGCCGGCACGATTTTTACCTCGGCACTGGGCTGGCCGCTCAGTTGCGGCCCCACCCAGTCTCGACCGTCCCAGCTCCAGGTTTCGGTGTGAGCCGACCCCAGGGGGTCGCGCGCCACCGTGACCAGCAGGAGCTGCCGGGAGATCGGATCCGGGACGAGCGCCATGCTGTAGAAGGCAAAGCTGGGCTCGTGGGCCGGTCTCAACTGGCGCCAGCTGGTGCCGTCCCAGCTCCAGGTCTCTGAGCGGCACAGGAAGCCCGAGCAGTCGCCGGCAATGGCGACCACCGTTCGCGTGCCCGGTTCAGAACCGACGGCGGCCACCGGGCTTGTCGGCCCGCCGGAGACGCTTCGCTGGTGCCAGGCTGCGCCATCCCAGGTCCAGAGCTGAGTCGGAGCCCCGAAGAGAATGTCGGATTCGACGAGGACCATCTGGTGAAGCTGGTCGTCATAGGTCATGGCGCTCATGAGACTCGTGGGCGGCGCGGGCCGTCCTGTTCCGACATCTCGCCAGCTCGATCCGTTCCAGGCCCAGGTGTCGTTGAGAAGGGCCTCATTCGCGGATGCCTGTCCGCCAAACAGCAGGACCGCGTGCATCTCCGGGTCCCACGCGACCGCCGCGCCCGTCCGTCTTGGCGGCGCGGTCGCAGGATGGGCTTGCACCCACTGATGGTTTGACCAGAGCCAGGTTTGAGTGCGGAAGTTGAGCAGGACGACCTGTCGGTGGTCGGCGTCGTAGGCAAAAACCGGAAACAATCCAAAGAAGGGGGTGGTGGTCAGCGACGATGAACCAACCGGCGCCGGCTTGGCCGACGGGGCGGCGGGTCGTTCGCCGACCACGATGACCGCGAGCACCAGCGCAACGGCCAATGCACCCAGAAGGAGAGGGCGACGCCGCTGAAAGAACTCGGTAAGTGGTGGGCCCGGTTGGTCGGCGCGCAACCATTCGTCGTCGCTGGGCTGTGGCTTCGGCCGGTTCATGCGTCGCCGTTATCTTGGCATCCGCTAGGCTTTGCCGTGGTGGCAAAACAAGCCGCGATCGAGTCGCCGCCCGCGAACGTGTACGAGGCGAACGACCAGCTCACGGTGGCGATTCCCATCCCAGGTGCCCACCATGACACGACCGAGGTCATGCTCGCCGGCCGGAGGCTGATCGTCCGGGCGGAGGCGCGCTATCCGCAAGCACAGCAGCACTACCTCCAGCACGAGTGGTCGGTCGGGACGTCACATCGAGAGATCGAGTTGCCCAGGCCGGTCAGGGCGGCCGGCGCCAAGGCGATGCTCACGCACGGCATCCTGACGATCTCGCTACCGATCGGGACAGCGGAACTGTCGACCCGAACCCGCATCCCGGTCACCGAGCCACCCAGCCACCTGGGCCCGCAACACTAACCGTGCGCGCCGCCGCGGCGCGGTGGACGGTCCTCCAGCTGTTCCACCCGATTCCGTCGCTACTGACCACCCTCGCCGCAGTGGCCTTCGCCGCCATCTTCGGCATCGGCCCGCGTGATCGCCGGTTCTGGTGGATCGGTGCCATCATGCTGTTGGTCCAGTTCTCCATCAGCGCCTTGAATGAGTGGGCCGATGTCGACGTCGACCGGCGGGCGGCTCGGCAGCGACCGATCCCACTGGGTCTGATCTCGCCCGGCGTAGCGCTGGGCGTCGCGGTCGTCTGCGCGGTAGGGGCGTTCCTGCTCTGCGTACTCTCGGATCTCGGACCGTTCGCCCTGCTCCTGGTCGGGGTTGGAACCGCCTGCGGGTGGGCCTACGATCTCTGGCTCAAGGCCACCCCGCTGAGCTTTGTTCCGTTCGCCATCGCGTTCCCCCTCATGCCATTCTGGATCGGCGTCCTCGCCGGTCGTCCGCTGACGTCGCTGGTATTCCTGTTCGTCGCCGGCAGTCCGCTCGCCACCGCCATCCACCTCGCCGACGCCATTCCCGATCGTGATCGCGACCGCGGTGCGGGGCTCAAGACGTTGGCCGTGGCGCTCGGGAAGCCCGCCGCGGAAATGGCGGCCGCCGGCCTGCTGCTGCTCGGTACCCTGGTCTCGATCGTCCTGCTGATCCGCCAGGGCCATCCATCGATTGGCGCGCTTTCCCTCGTCGCCCTTGTCGGCAGCGGCGTGGTCGTCGGTCTTGGTGCTCGGGGCACCCCGTCGTCGTCATTGCTCGGCAAATGGGCGGTGATCGCGGCGGCCTCCGTGGCGGCGGCCCCGCTGGTAGTGTCGGTCAGTGAGCGGTAGCAGCGGGCACATCGACGAGACCGCCGTCGGCAGCCGCTATGGCGAGTGGTTCAGCCGTGGCCTGCGCGGGATCGGCATGCGCTACGTCTTTTCCCGGCGGGGACTGTGGGTGATCAACACCCCGTACCGGCACATCCTCGGCGCAGCGAACATCACCGCGCAGGATCGGGTGCTCGACCTCGGCTGCGGCCTGGGCAACATCCTGATCGCGCTTGCGGAGCGGATCGACTTCATCCATCCCCCCGCCGGCGTCGACGTGTCACCCGACCTGATCCGCATCGGCGAGCGAGAAATCGCACAGGCCGGGCTGGGCGACCGCATCAGCCTGCAGGTTGCGCCAGCCACTCGCCTGCCCTTTGAGGACGGCGCGTTCGATGTCGTTCTCACCTCGCACGTGCTGAAGCACCTGGATGATGAGGCGCTGCTCACCAGTTTCCGCGAGGTGGTCCGCGTCCTTCGGCCCGGAGGGCGACTGCTCCTCTGGGAGTTCGCTAAGAGCCCACGGTCGGCCCTGTTGTTCTGGAGTGCGCGACTCACCGGCCTGCCGCCGCCATTCCAGCTGCGCACCATGGCGGAGTTTTCAGGGGCGCTGACGAAGACAGGGTTCCACCGCGTGGTGCGTGTCGACACCGGATTCTTTCTGCTTCCGCCGGTGCCCCGTATTGCGCTGCTGGCCACTCGATAAGCGAGCTTTCTACTATTGAGTCGATGGCAAAGACGATGACCGCAACCATGCGTGCCGTGGCGGTGACACCCCTGCGGGCGGGCAGTGCGCGGCAAGTCGAGCTTCCGATCCCCACGGTCGCACGGGAGACGGCGGTGATGCGCGTGCTCGAGGTCGGCATCGATGGCACGGACACGGAGATCAACGGCGGTCTCTACGGTGAGGCGCCGCCGGGCTCCGATTTCCTGGTGATCGGTCACGAAGCGCTGAGCGTCGTCGAGGCGGTAGGGGAGGGGGTGTCGGGATTCACGCCCGGCGACTTGGTCGTTTCCACGGTGCGCCGCCCGGACGACTGCCCGAATTGCCGTGCGGGCGAGAGCGACATGTGCCTGTTCGGCAGATACACCGAGCGCGGGATCAAGGGTGCGCAGGGCTACATGGGGGAGTACTACGCGGAGGCGCCCGCGTTCATGGTCAAGATCCCGCCGGTCCTGCGACCGTTTGCCGTGTTGCTCGAGCCGCTCAGCATCGTGGAGAAAGCCACCTACCAGGCCTGGAAGATCCAGGAGCGGATGGTGTGGGAGCCGAAGCGCGCCGTCGTGCTAGGCGCGGGACCGATCGGCATCCTGTGCACGATCCTCCTACGCTTGCGCGGCCTCGAGGTGCACGTCTACGCCAAGTCGCCCCCCGACACCTCGCAGGGTCGTATCCTCAGAGACCTCGGTGCCAGTTACGCAAGCGTCACCGACCACCCCGTGACGGGCATCAAAGATGAGCTGGGCCAGATCGACTTCATGCTCGAAGGCACCGGCAACAGCACGGTAGCGTTCGAGGCGATGGCCCAGCTGGGGATCAACGGCGTTCTCTGCCTGACGGGCGTGTCGGGGGGCACGAGCAGTATCGCGATCCCGGCCGACGTTATCAACCTGCAGATGGTGCTCGGCAACCGGCTCACCTTTGGCTCCGTCAATGCCAACCGCCGCTACTTCGAGATGGGGGTCCAACATTTCCAGCAGGCCGAGCGCCAGTGGCCCGGCATCTTCGAGCGATTGATCACCCGCCGGGTCCCGTTCGACGATTTCATGTCCGCGCTCGACCGGCGACCAGAGGACATCAAGACCCTGCTGACGATCGCCGCCGCGTAGCCGCACTGTGGCGCTTCACCTCGATCCGCAGACCTGTCGCAACCTCGAGCTGGCCGCGCGCCGCGAGTGGTTGGTGTCGGACGGGCTCGGTGGTTACGCGTCGGGGACGGTGGCGGGGGTCAACACGCGGCGCTACCATGGGCTGCTCGTCGCATCGTTGAGTCCGCCTGTGCAGCGAATGGTGCTGATCGCCGCGCTCGAAGAGTGGCTCATCGCGCCCGATGGCGAGCGGCAGCCGCTCTCGGCTCAAGAGTATTGGGACGGAACCGTCTACCCCGATGGGTTCCGGTTCTTGGAGGGCGTCGATGTCGACGGGATGCTGCCCACGTTCCGCTGGGTGGTTGACGGGCGCATCATCGAAAAGCGCATCTGGATGGAGCATCGGCTCTCCAGGACGGTGGTGACCTACCGGTTGGTCAACGGGCCGCCGGTGTCGTTGCAGCTCCGGCCGCTCTTTGCTCACCGCGACTATCACGAGCAACGCCATGGGCAGGGCGGCTTCGAGATGGCGGAGAGCAGCGGCGGTTGGGTCGTCGACTCCGCCGGCGTTCGCAGTCACTTCGAGGTCCGGCCCTCGCCGCTGGTGCGCAGCCGTCCCGATTGGTACTGGCGTGTTTTGCATCGAGTCGAGCGCGAGCGCGGTCTGGACGACGAGGAGGACCTGTTCACGCCGGGGACGGTCGAGGTGGCGCTCGACGAGCAACAAACGGTGGTCGTTCTCGCCGGCACGGATCCCGCGCCCCGCGATTGGGACGTCGCGACCTCATGGCATGCGGCGCGGCAGCGACAGGCAGCCCTGATAGATCCGTCGACCCGTCATCCGCTCGCCGGGCAGCTGGTGATTGCCGGTGAACAGTTCCGGGTCGCGCGCGGCGTGGCCGATTCCCCTCCGCCGGCCGCGGGGGAGGGTCAGGGCGGGGGCCAGCGGACGGTGATCGCCGGCTACCACTGGTTCGCCGATTGGGGCCGCGACACCATGATCAGCCTACCGGCTCTCGCGATGCGACCCGGCACCCTGTGGGAAGCGCGCGCCGTGCTCGATACGTTCATCAGCTATCTCGACCATGGCCTGATCCCCAACCGGTTTCCCGACGGTGGCGAGGCGCCGCGGTACGACACCATCGACGCCACCCTCTGGCTCTTCCAGGCGGTGGCCGCGTACCTGCGGGCGAGCGGCGATTGGCGATTCATCGCGGATCGGCTCGACGCGCTGCAAGGGATCATCGACTGGCACGTCGCCGGAACCCGTCACAACATCGGCATGGACCACCGTGATGGATTGCTCGCCGGCGGCGAGGCGGGGTACGCGCTGACCTGGATGGACGCACGCGTGGGGGACTGGGTCGTCACGCCGCGGCGCGGGAAACCAATCGAGATCAACGCGCTCTGGTTCAACGCGCTGCGGCTGATTGCCGACTGGTGCGAGGGTGCGATGCGACCGGCGGGGCGCTATCGTCAGATGGCGGCGCAGGCGCACGAATCGGCACAGGCACGCTTCTGGTATGGCGAGGGTGGCTATTGCTATGACATCGTCGACGCGCCGGAGGGCGACGATCCGAGCTTGCGTCCCAACCAGGTGCTCGCCCTTGGCCTCGTCTATCCACTGATCGAAGGCGATCGCGCGCGCTCGGCACTCGATGTCGTGACCGCAAAGCTCTTGACGCCCTACGGCCTGCGGACGCTGAGCCCGGACGACCCCAGATATCAGGCGTCCTACCAGGGCGATCAGCGCGCGCGCGACGCCACCTATCACATGGGCATGGCGTGGCCCTGGCTGCTGGGGCCGTACCTCGATGCGCATCTGCGCCTCAACGGTGATCGGGAGTCAGTCCGGCGGCTGCTCGAGCCATTTCTCGCGCATCTGTCCGACGCCGGACTGGGTACGATCAGCGAAATCTTCGAGCCAGAGCCGCCTTACCGGCCGGTCGGTTGTATCGGGCAAGCCTGGAGCGTGGCCGAGATCCTTCGCCACGCTCTCGCCCTATCCTGAGATCGGATGAAGCTCGTCGACATCAGCGTGCCCATCCGCGATGCGATGGCCGTCTATCGCGGCAATCCTCCCGTGCGGATCCGGCCGGCCATGACCTTGCGAAAGGATGGGGTGAACCTCAGCGAGCTCTGCCTTGGATCGCACACCGGGACCCACGTCGATGCCCCCCGCCATTTCATCAAAGATGGGAAGGGGATCGACCGGCTCGACCTCGACCGCTTCATCGGTCCTGCCTGGGTGGCGGACCTTCGTCGAGTCAAGGTCGGCATCGGCGCGGCCGACCTGGCGACGGCGCGGATTCCCCGTGCCAGCCGGCGGGTCCTGTTGCGCACCAGCAACTCGCGCTGGTGGCACCCGGCTCGGGCGTTTCGGACGGAGTTCGTCTACCTCGCTCCAGACGGCGCGGACTGGTTGGTCGACCGAGGCGTGCGACTGGTCGGTATCGATTACCTCTCGATCGAAGGCTACGAGATACAGGGCGCGCCGACCCACAAGCGGCTGCTGGCCGCGGGAATCCCGATCCTCGAAGGACTGGACCTCTACAACGTGCGTCCGGGCCGCTGGCAGATGGCGGCCTTCCCACTGCGGATCATGGATGGGGACGCCGGCTTGACGCGGGCCGTCCTCTGGAACCATGCGCCGGGCACAGCCTAACCAGGCACCAAAGCTGTCACCCGTAGGGTTTAGAGCCCGCTGAGGACGGCCGGCAGACCGCCCTCAGCGCAACGAATTCTTACGGTGTCCGCGTCTAGGAGAAGCAGGCCTTGACGGGCACGCCCCTGACGACCTGGTTACTCGAGCTGTCATCGATCGAGGCGAACTGCGACGTTAGGGTCGCGGTCGCCCCGGTGATCTGGCCCTGCGATGTGGCGCTAGCGTGACTGAGATCCTGCTTCGCCACCGTTTTGAAGTCGCCGCAGGTCAACGTGCCGTCGTCACGCGTGTGGCTAACGACGCCGTTGTAGGTCCAGCTGAGGTTAAGCGTGACCGATCCCATGCTTCCGCCCCCGCCCCCGCCGCCGCCCTTGCCCGTCACGACGTTCGTCGACGAGACGGCCAGCGGCGTCCCGGGGCAGTTGGACTCGCCCTGGACTGTGGTCACGAGTGATGCGCTGGAGAGATCCTTGGCGACGGTGAAGTCGTCGTCGGCGATGATCCAGCACCCGGAGGCGTTCGTCCCGGAGGCGGTGTAGAAGTAGAAATTGAGCATCGTCCCCGTCTGCTGTACCAGTGTTTCGCCACCACGGGGTTTGAACGTGTGCAGACCACGGTCGACACTGACGTACGCGAACTCAGTGGGTTGCGGGTAGCATCCCTTTTGCGGATAACAGACCGTCGTGGTTGCCCCGACCAGGTCCGCCGTCGCCGATGTGTCCGTCGTTTTGTAGGTCCCGGGCGCCGGGGGCCAGCCGCCACCGCCCGCCACCGCCGAGCCGGCCAGTGCGATGGAAAAGAGTCCGGTGATTCCCAGTATGGGGAGCAGTCGCATGTTCATTGGTCGTGTCCTTTGTCGCGGCGCGGCCGATGTCGGCACGCCGCCACTGATGATGTAATCGCCTGTTACCGTCCGCTGCCTCGCGGGATCACCTCACCCCTTTCTGCTGGTCGATTCCCGCTGCAACAACGCTGGAAAGTGCGCCGTGGTAACGGATCAACGCAAAACAACATCAGGCGCATGACAGAATTTCCGCCGTGAGCTTCGAGTGGTTGTCGTTACCGGCGAAGTGGACGGAGTCTCAACGCCTCCGCCTGATCGCGCTTAGCTTTCTGATGCTCTTCCTCGAGCTGGCGCTGATTCGATGGATCGGATCGAACGTCCTGTACCTTTCCTATTTCTCGAACTTTATTTTGCTCGCCAGCTTCCTCGGCATCGGACTCGGATTCCTCAGAGCCAATGGCGCTCGTGATCTTTTTGGGGTTGCCCCGATCGCCCTCGCGACGCTGGTTGCTTTTGTCCGTCTCTTCCCGGTCGAAATCGATCGATCCGGTACCGATCTCATCTTCTTCGGCGCACTGGGCACACGGAGTGGGTTGCCACCGTTCGTCACCCTGCCGCTGCTGTTCCTCGGGGTCGCCGCGGTCATGGCGTTCGTCGGCGAGGGCGTGGCTCGGAGCTTTCGGCGATTCCCGCCACTCGAGGCTTATCGCTTGGACATCCTTGGCAGCCTGGCCGGCATCGTCGCCTTCTCGATCCTCGCCTTCCTCGGGGCACCTCCGGTGGTCTGGGGCGCGGTCGTCACCGCCGCGTTCCTCACGCTGATTGGCCGGCGGCGCGCCATCGGCCAGGTGGCGGCGCTGGCGGTGATGGTGATCCTGCTCGGCCTGGAATCGCTGGTCGCCACCGACAGCTGGTCGCCCTACTACAAAATCCGGCTGATCCCCCATCCCTCGGGCGCCGTCACGCTGCTGGTGAACGGAATCCCACACCAGACGATCGACTCGGCGCAACGACGGCTCGAGGCGGTTCCCATCTATGGCCTCCCATACCAGCACGCCCGGGCCAAGCCGGCCAGCGTGCTGATCGTCGGTGCCGGCACGGGCGACGACGTCGCCATCGCGCTTCGGCTCGGTGCCCGGCATGTTGACGCGGTGGAAATCGATCCAAGGATCCACACCATTGGTGCCGAGCGAAATCCGGACCACGCCTTCCAAGACCCGCGGGTCACGTCGTACGTGAACGATGGTCGGGCGTTCCTCGAGCAAACGCCGCGCCGCTACGACCTGATCCTCTTCGCCTTACCGGATTCGCTGACCCTGGTCGCCGGTCAGTCGTCGCTCCGCCTGGAGAGCTACCTCTTTACGGCGGAGGCCATGCAAGCCGCACGCGCGCACCTCACGCCAGGCGGCGCGTTCGGCGAGTACAACTATTACCGCGAGCAATGGCTCGTCGATCGGCTGGCCGGCACCCTGGAGCAGGTTTACGGCCATGCTCCGTGTGTCGATTCGACGGGGCAGCTCGGGCGGCTCGCCTTACTGATGGTGAGCTCCAACGCGACCGCGCTCCAATGCCCCACGATTTGGCGCCCAAGTGGAATAACGCCGCCGCCGGCCACCGACGACTATCCCTTTCTCTACCTCCAAAACCGGACGATTCCCGGCTTCTACCTGCTGACGCTGGCCCTCATCCTGGTGGGCGCGCTGCTACTGGTCCGGCTGGGCGCGGGACCGTTTGGACCGATGAGCCGTTACCTCGACCTGTTCTGCATGGGCGCTGCCTTCCTCCTGCTCGAGACGAAGAACGTCGTCCAATTCGCGCTGCTCTTCGGGACGACCTGGTTCGTCAACGCCCTCGTCTTCATCGGCATCCTGCTCGCCGTCTACCTCGCCATCGAGGTCGCGAGGCGAATCGACCTTGGACCCGAATGGCGTCTCTACGTGGCCCTCCTCGTCGCACTCGGCGTTGCGTGGCTCGTGCAACCGAACCTGCTCCTGTCGCTCCCGGTTGTTCCGCGCTTCGTCGTCGCCATCGCGGTCGCCTTCGCCCCCGTCTTCCTCGCCAACCTGGTATTCGCGAGACGTTTCCGCGACGTCGCGGCTTCGAACCTCGCGTTCGCGACCAACCTGCTTGGTGCGATGCTGGGAGGTGTACTGGAGTACGCGTCGCTGGTGACCGGCTATCGGGCGCTGCTGGTCGTGATCGCGTTGCTTTACGCAGGAGCGTTCATGCTTCAGCGATCGCAACGGCCCGCGATGACGGGCCCGGCGTGATTCGACGGCTCGGTTCGCAGGGTCCGGGGTTAGAGAACCGCCTCGTCGGTGGCGACCTGGTCCAGGATCTCCTGCCGAAGGTTAGCTTCGTCGCGCTCGCGGACGCTCTTGAGGTTGCGGAAGGGACGGTCGAGACCCATGCGGCCGTGGATCACCCAGGCGCCTCCCTGGGCGAAGGCCATCAGATTGACTTCATAGTTGCGGCCCTTGCCTCGCCACCCGAGCGTCCAGCGTGGCGGCCGCGTTTCGTAACTCACCCGGCCGCGGCCGCCGAGCTTCTCGTGGTTGATCGCCGCGAGTTGGGCCTGGACCGTCGCATCGAGGGCTACGAGGAGCTCGAACAGCTGCTCGCGGTAGTTGTCAACCCGGCCCTGGAGCTGGAAATCCGCTTCGGTAACCGGCATCCGGTTCATGATACGTTCTCCCCAGGATTTCCACAGATTGTGGATAAAAGTCGGCCTTGACACAAGATATTGTGGGGTCGCAGAATAGGACGGCCCCGGATGGATACCGCCGTCGACGTCCAGCTGCTCACCCACACGCCTGATCCGATCCGGGTCATGTACGTCGCCTTCCGCACCTGCTACTCGAAGTTCACGCCGCAGCAGATCTGGGCCGACATCGAGTCCGGGAAGATCTCGGAGGAGAAGATGAAGGCGTTCATCTTCGACAAGCTGAAGAGTGGACACTCCTCGCCGCGCACTCAGGTCTATTTCACGTTCGCCGTCAGCGGCCTGTCGCGCGCCGCCAGCCACCAGCTGGTGCGGCACAACAACGGCATCACCTTCGACCAGCAATCGCAGCGCTACTACGCCTTCAAAGAAGCGGACTTTCCGTACGTCGTGCCAGAAACCTGGGAGCAGGCCGGCTTACGTGACGAGTACGTTGCCTTCATGCGTCGCGTCGGCGAGCTCTATGACCAAGCGCTCAAGGCGGGCGTTCCAGCAGAGGACGCCCGTTTTCTCCTTCCCAACGCCGCCTCCACGAACCTCACCTTCACCGTGAACTACGAGGAGTTCCTGCACGTCGCCGACCTACGTCTCTGCTGGCGGGCGCAATGGGAGATCCGGCATATGTGGGCCAAGGCCCGCAATGCGCTGAAGGCAAGCTTTCCGGAACTGGCGAAGCCGGTGCAACCCAAATGCGGCGACCAGCGGATGGGCTACTGCGACGAGCCGCTGGCCGAGTACCTGAAGTGCCCGCTGGGTGCCCGCCGCATCCGGTTACACAAGGACGAAATCGTCGCCGCCGCGAAAACCGGCCACACGCTGGAGTCGACGCCGCTGACGGAAGAGGATCTCGCCTTGCTGACGCCCAAGCCTGAGTTCGAGAAGGTTCTCGCCGGAACAAATTAGTAACTGCGCTTGACATTCTGATAATCTCCGGTTTATAGTCTTGCCATGAGTAAGGCTGACCGGCGAGAAATCTTGAGCCGGGTCGCCGCCGGGACGATTAGCCCGGAAGAAGCCGCCTCGCAACTCGACGCCGCCAGCAAGGACCAGGAGGATACTGAGCCAGCCATCCGCCGCGTGCGGGTGATCAAGCGGCTGGGCGCGGCCGAGGTCATCGGCGATCCGAACGTCCGCGATGCCGTCGCGGAAGGGCAGCACCGGGTGCACATCGAAGGCGACGTCATGATCATCGAGGGCGAGGTCGCCCACGAACCGGGCACCTTTATCACCCGGTCCTGGCTAGGGTTCCCCGAACATTCAAGCGGCGATCGGCTGGTCGTCAGGGTCAACCCCGCGCTCGCACTCGACCTCCAGGTGCAGGCCGGCAGCCTCCGGGTCAACGGGGTGGAAGGGCCGATTCGCGCGGATGTCCAGGCTAGCTCGGCGACGATTGACGGCTTCAGAAAGCCTCTCGACCTGACGGTCCAGGCGGGCTCTATCCGGGCGAACGGACGGCTCGACGACGGCGAATCGCGAATCGCCTGCGATGCGGGTTCAATCAGCCTCCATTTGGAGCGTGGCAGCAGTGTGCGGATCAAAGCCCAGGCGCACATCGGCAAAGTCGTGCTCCCCGGCGTCGCGGGGGCCAGCGGGGCTCAGGATGTCACAGTCGGCGGCGGCGCGGCTTCGCTCTTCATCAAGACCAGCATGGGTTCGGTCAAGGTGACCGCCGACGAGTGACCGACGAGCTTCGAACAGCGCCACGCGACTGCCCCGTGTGCGGCAGCAAGCTGGCACTGACGCGCCTCAGCTGTCGCTCGTGCGCCACCGAGCTGTCGGGCAGCTTTGAAACCTGCGAGTTTTGCTCACTCGGCCGAGACGATCGCGATGTGTTGCGCGTCTTCCTCGCCTCGCGCGGAAACATGAAGGATCTCGAGCGGCACCTCGGCGTCAGCTATCCGACGGCCCGTGCCCGCTTCGACGCGTTGCTGAACAAGCTTGGCCTGGGCGAGAAGGCGGCACCCGATTCACGCCTTCAGATGCTGGAGCAACTCGCGCGCGGTGAGATCGATGTCGAGGAAGCCGATCGGCGGCTCCCCTGAGGAGAAGGCAAGATGTACAACTTCGACGCCATGCGCCAGCAGACCCTCGACCGTCAGCAAGAGCTCCTGACCGAGGCCGCGCGGCATCGCTTGCTGTCGACTGACACCGGAGAGCGGGGAACCGTTCACACGCCCACGCGGCCCGTACGAGTCGCTCTTGCCGACTGGATGCGCCACATGGCTGATCGGCTGGAGCCGGCGGCTGACCGGTCCCAGGCTCGCTCAGCGATCCGCTGAAGCGTTACGATTTCTGCGTGCGGCCCCCATCGGCGACGACGACGCCCGCGGGGTGGCGGCTGAGCCGCAGCCGATGAACGAATATTGCTCCAGCTGCGGGTCGAAGACGGAGACCCGACTTGTGGCGAAGCTGTACCTGAGTGTCTGCCCGCAGTGCGATCGGATTTTCTTCCGCAACCCCAAAGTGGTGGTGTCCGCGTTGATCGAGGACGGCGGCCGTGTCCTCCTCATCCTCCGTGACATCGAGCCGGGCCGCGGCCTCTGGGGAATGCCGGGCGGGTATGTCGACTGGGACGAGCATCCGGAGGCCGCGCTGATCCGGGAATGCATGGAAGAGGTCAAGGTGCGCATCGAGCCGCTGGAGCTGCTCGAGGTGCAGCACATCCTGATGGATGACCAAGGCATCGTGCTCCTTCCGTATCGCGCCCGGCTGATCGCCGGAAATCCTGCCGCCGGCGATGAGGTGCAGCAGGTCGGATGGTTCCGCCCGGACGCGCTGCCGCCGCTGGCGTTCGCCAGCCACCGCAAGGTCTTGCAGCGCTGGACGAAGGAAGTGCTGGCCCGAGGCGCCGCCTAGGCATCACCATCGCGCGCAAGAGCATCGTCACCAAGACCGGGGATGGGGGAGAGACCGGCCTTCTCTACGGTGGCCGGGTCGCCAAGACGGATCCGCGCACCGAGGCTTATGGCGCCGTCGATGAGGCGATCTCAACGCTGGGCGCGGCGCGTGCCCTCGTCAAGGACCGCGGAAGGCATGCCATCATCCTGCGGATCCAGAGCGAACTCTTCACGGTGGGCGCCGAACTCGCAACCGACCCTGCCGAGTACGACAAGTTGGAGCAGCATTTCATGGTGGTCACGACGGATTTCACCAGCCGCGTCGAGCGCGAGATCGTCGACCTGGAGCGCCGTGTTCCATTGCCGGATGCGTTCGTCATCCCCGGTGGGACAGCCGCAGCCGCTGCCCTGGACGTGGCGCGCGCCGTGCTGCGCCGCGCCGAGCGCCGCATCGTCGGCCTGCAGCAGGGCGGTCAGCTGCGCAATCCGGAAGTGCTTCGCTACACGAACCGGCTCTCGGACCTGCTCTTCATGCTGGCCCGGGCCGAGGAGGGGACAGCCGTTAAACCGCTGACGGGACGACGAGTGGTCCGCACGCCCGCAGCGCCAGCGCGCACTCATCCAGCACCCAGGCGTCGGTCTCGCGCCTGATCGCCCGTTCCAGGTGAGCCCGGGCCGCGGCGCCACCGAGCCGGCCGAGCGCCCACGCCGCATGGCCGCGGACGAGCGGCTCCGCGTCGCCGAGCGCGGTCGCCAGCGCGGGGACCGAGCTGCGATCCGCGATGTTGCCCAGCGCGATAGACACGTTGCGAAGCAGTCCAGACCGTCGGGTTCGCCACACCGCGCTGTTGCGAAAGCGGACGCGGAAGCTTTCCTCGTCGAGCGTTAACAGTTCTTCAAGCCGCGGCCGAGCATCGATCAGCGGGCCGAAGGCCTCGAACGCCCGGGCATCTGGCGCGGCTGCCCGCGGACTCACGTTGACCGGGCAGATCTCCTGGCAGAGGTCGCAGCCGAAGATCCAGTCGCCGATCAGCGGCCGAATGTCGATGGGGATGACGCCGCGGTGCTCGATAGTCCAGAAGGAGATGCAGCGCCGGTTGTCGAGCACACCAGGTTCGATCAGTGCACCCGTGGGGCAGATCCGCATGCAGGCATCGCAGCTGCCGCAGGTCTTCTTCAACGGCTGGTCGGGCTCGAGCTCTGCCGAGGTGACGATCTCCGCCAGCAACACGTTGGAACCCACACCGGGAATCAGCAGGTTGGTGTTCTTTCCGAGCCAGCCCACGCCGGCTCGAGCCGCCGCCGCACGGTCCAGCATCCAGCCATGGTCGACGTAGGTCTTGGCGACGTGGCCGCGCTCACGCAGCATCGCCAACAGCGGCTGCATTCGCTCGAGCAGGACCTCGTGGTAGTCGCGACCCAGCGCATACGCGGCGATCCGTCCGCGTGGGCCACCGCCCCCACCCGGACGCCTCAAACGCTCGCTTCGCACTGAAGCGCGGCTCGCGTGGGCCGGCGGGCCCGGCCCTCCCGCGGAGGTGGAGGGGTAGGGAAAAGCCAGGGCGATCACACTGCGAGCCGCGGGGGTGGCCCGGCGCGGGTCGGCGCTGGCATGAGCCCGGGCCTCGCTCCACCAGGACAGGCCGTCCATCAGGCCCTGTTGGGTCCGGTTGGTGGCGGCGGCTTCGGCCTCGAAAAACCGCTCCGCCCGGGTCACGCCAACGGCGCAGAAGCCGAGCGCCCGGGCCTTGTGCTTTAGCTCGCTCGTCAGGGACATTTGACCCTAGCTTAGGTGCGGTTGCGGGAGTAGGATTAGGTGCAATGCAGGGGAGTGCAGTCTGGCGGGAGCTTCAGCTCCTCATGAGCCTGAACCTGCCGGAATCTGCCTACTACCTCTGGCAAGGCACCGCCACCTGCTGCCACTGCGATGACCAGCGCCTGGTGATCGGCGCCCCCACCGAACAGTCAGCCCGCCAGCTCGTTCAGGCCTACTTGCCGGTGGTGCGCCGCACGCTGCAGGCCATCCCGGATGCGCCCAAGCGCGTCTCGGTCGTCGTGACGACCGGCCCGCTGGCGCACGCCTGATTGCCCAGTAAACCAGAGCGGCGCCGCCTCAAGGCGGAGATCCTCGGCGACGTCCAGGGGGTGGGCTTTCGCTACTTTGCTCAGTCACACGCCCGCCGGCTCGGCCTCGAGGGGTACGTTCGCAACCGCTACGATGGCGCGGTGGAGGTGGAGGCCGAGGGCGACGCGTCCTCGCTTGAACGGTTGCTCGATGCGCTCCGCAGGGGACCGCGACAAGCGAGAGTGCAGGACGTGCGCGTCAGCTGGTTGCCCTTTCGCGGGGACCTCGGTCCCTTCGGCGTGAGAGGATGAGCGAAATGAAATTCGCGCATCGCATGTCGGAGATCGGCACCGAGACCGCGTTCGAGGTGCTGGCCAAGGCGCGCAAGCTGGAAGCGCAGGGCCGCAGCATCGTTCACCTCGAGATCGGGGAGCCTGATTTCCCAACACCGCCCAACATCGTCGAGGCCGCCGAGCGCGCCCTGCGCGACGGCTTCACGCACTACACGCCCGCGGGCGGCCTGATGCCGGCCCGCCAGGCAGTTGCCGATTGGATTCGCCGCACCTACGAGGTCGAGGTCAAGCCGGAGCAGGTGGTGATGGTGCCCGGCTCGAAGAACGTCCTTCTCTTCACCATGCTGGCGCTGGTCGACCAAGGTGATGAGGTCATCGTTCCCGATCCCGGCTACGCCATCTATTCCTCGGCCGCCACGCTTGCCGGCGCTGCCCCGGTCGGTATTCCTCTGCGAGAGCGCAACGACTTCCGGCTCGACATTGAGGAGCTCAAATCGAAGATCACCCCACGAACGAAGTTGCTAGTCATCAACTCGCCGCAGAACCCCACCGGCGGCGTGCTGTCCACCCACGATCTCGAGCAGATCGCGGAACTCGCGATGCGGCATGACTTCTACGTTCTGACCGACGAGGTCTACGGCCAGATCACCTACGACGGTCATCACGCCTCGATCATGACGGTGCCAGGCATGCTCGAGCGCACGATCTACTCGGACGGATTGAGCAAGGCCTACGCGATGTGCGGTTGGCGGCTCGGGTTCGCGGTGGCACCGCTGCCGCTGGCGCAGAAGTTCGAGACGCTGATGATCAATAGCAGCTCGTGCGCCGCTGCGTTTACCCAGATGGCGGCGATCGAGGCGCTCTCCCCTCGATCGGATGCCGCGGTGCAGGCCATGGTCGGCGAGTTCAAGAGGCGGCGTGACCGGGTGGTCGATCGCCTCAATGCCTTGCCAGGAGTCAGCTGCCACAAGCCGCTGGGAGCCTTTTATGTGTTTCCGAACATCACGAAAACCGGTCAGGACGAACGCGTGCTGGCCGACCGGATGTTGAACGAGGGCGGGGTCGCTCTGCTCGCCGGGAGCACGTTCGGCGAGATGGGGAAGGGCTATCTGCGCCTCTCCTACGCGAACGCGATCGATCAGATCGAGGAGGGCGTCAAGCGGATGAAGGGAGTCCTGGAAAAGACCGCAGCTCGCGCCTAGTCGGGACAGTGGACTCCAGCTGATGGCCACGAAAGCCGCCCCCATCCTCGAACGCATCGTTGAGGCGCGCCGGCGGGCGAATGCCCGCTTCAAGGTCGACGGGCATGCGGCGGCACTCGCCGCCCTGCTCCAGAGCGCGCCACGACCCCGTGACTTCCGCGATGCCATCACCGGCCCGGGCGTCGCCTTGATCGCGGAATGCAAGGAGCGGTCACCGTCAGGCGGCGTGCTGCAGCGTCCCTACGACCCGGTCGGCCTGGCCAAACGGTATGCCGAGAACGGAGCAGCCGCGCTGTCAGTACTGACCGAACCCGAGTTCTTTGGTGGGAGCATCGACCATCTACAGGCGGTCCGAGAGGGGGTCGCCCTACCGATCCTTTGCAAAGACTTCATCGTGGACTCAGTGCAAATCTTCGCGGCCCGTGCGATGGGCGCTGATGCCGTCCTCCTGATCGTTGGGATCCTCGATGACGGTCAGCTCGACCACTTCCAGTACCAGGCTCGCGACTTGGGCATGCGCGCGGTCGTTGAAGTCCATACGGAAGAGGAGGTTGAGCGCGCGCTGCGCACGGGGGCATCCCTGATCGGGATCAACAACCGTGATTTGACTCGGATGAAGACGGACAGCGCGACGACGGCGCGCTTGCGGCCGCTGATTCCAAAAGGGCGCACGGTGATCAGCGAGAGTGGCATTGAGACTCGCGCGGACATCGAAGCGTTACAACGGATCGGGGTCGATGCCGCGTTGGTCGGCGAAGCGTTGCTGCGCGCGCCGGACCTCGAGGCGAAAGTCCGAGAGCTGAGCGGAGAATGACGAAGATCAAGATTTGCGGCAACACCCGGAGCGAGGACGTCGAACTTGCTGTCGAGCTCGGTGCCGACCTGCTCGGATTTATCTTCACGCGCAGCAAACGCCAGGTTCGGGTCGACGAGATCAAAGCGATCATCGGCCAGGTGCCCGCCGGGGTCGAGCGGGTGGGCGTCTTCATCGATGAAACGCCCGAGGAGATCGGCAAGGTTGCGCAGGCCTGTGGCCTGACCGCGATCCAGGTTTACCGACCACTGACGGACAAGGACCGCTCGCTTGGCCTGCTCCTGCTGCCGGCCTTCCGGGTGCAGGAAGGGGAAGACCTGGCCGGCATCTCGCTCGAGCGTGGTGACCATCCCCTGTTCGACACCTGGACACCGGACACCATCGGCGGCACGGGGCGAGCCTGGGCATGGCCGCAGGCAAAGGCGGTGGCACGCCAGTACCCGGTCGTCGTCTCCGGGGGGTTGACGCCAGACAACGTCGATGGTGCCGTGCGCGAGCTGCATCCCTGGGCGGTCGATGTCTGCAGCGGCGTCGAGGCCGAACCTGGCCGTAAGGACCACGCGAAGTTGCGCGCCTTCGTCGAGGCGGTGCGCCGGGTCGACCGGTCGTGAGCCAGATCACGCCGGATGCGCGCGGCCGCTACGGGAGCTACGGCGGCCAGTACATCCCGGAGACGCTGATGGCGGCGGTCGAGGAGCTGGCGGCGGCGTTCGATGCGGCGCTCAAAGACGAGGGCTTTCGGAACGAGTTTGCGTACCTCTCGCGGACGTTCAGCGGCCGACCCACGCCCGTGTATCGCGCCGACCGGCTCACCAAGCAGGCCGGTGGGGCGGAGATCTGGTTCAAGCGCGAGGATCTCTGCCACACCGGGGCGCACAAGATCAACAACGCGGTGGGGCAGGTGCTCCTCGCCCGCCGGATGGGCAAGCGCCGGATCATCGCCGAAACCGGGGCCGGGCAGCACGGCGTCGCGGTCGCCACCGTCTGCGCGAAGTTCGGCCTTCAGTGCGAGGTGTACATGGGCGTCGACGACATGGCGCGCCAGGCGGTCAACGTCTACAAGATGCAGCTGCTGGGCGCGACGGTGACGCCGGTGGAAAGCGGCAGCAAGACACTCAAGGACGCGACGAACGAGGCGATCCGCGACTGGGTGACCAACGTTCGGTCCACGCACTATGTGATCGGATCGGCGGTGGGGCCGCACCCCTACCCGTTGATGGTCCGCGAGTTTCAATCGGTGATCGGACGCGAGGCCCGCGCGCAGATGCTCACCGAAACCGGGCGCTTGCCCACAGCGGTGGTGGCCTGCGTGGGCGGCGGGAGCAATGCCATCGGGATCTTCTCGCCTTTCGTCGATGACCCCGTCCGGCTGGTGGGCGTGGAGGCGGCCGGACGTGGGCTCAACAGCGGGGCGCACGCGGCCTCGATCGTCGGCGGCCGCCCTGGCGTGCTGCATGGCTCCTTCAGTTACCTGTTGCAGGACGAGGACGGCCAGGTGATGGCGACCCATTCCATCTCCGCCGGGTTGGACTATCCCGGCGTTGGGCCGGAGCATGCCTACCTGCACGACCATCGCCGCGCCGAGTACGTGAGTGTCACAGACGAGCAGGCACTCAAGGCGTTCCACCAAACGTCACGGCTGGAGGGCATCATCCCGGCGCTGGAGAGCTCGCACGCAATCGCCTACGCGCTGCCGCTGGCGGCCGAGCTGGCCGTGGAGGATGTCGTGCTCGTCAACCTCTCGGGACGGGGCGACAAGGACCTCGATATCGTCCGGGGCGCGAGCGGCGGATGAGCCGCATCGGCGCGATGTTCGCCCGGCTCGGCGCCCAGCGACGCCTTGCGCTGATCGCCTATCTCACCGTCGGTTATCCACGCCTCGACGACACGCCATCGTTGGTCGAGGCCGCGGCCCAGTCGGGCGCCGACGCCATCGAGCTCGGCATTCCGTTTTCTGACCCGCTTGCGGACGGCCGCACCATCCAGGCCGCCTCCCAGGTCGCGCTGAAGGGCGGGGTGACGGTCGCCCGGGCGCTCGAGGCGGCCACGGCGGCGCGGAAGAGGACGGACGTCCCGCTGCTTTTCATGACCTACGTGAATCCGATCCTCGCCTTCGGTCTCGAACGGTTCTGCCGAGCGGCCGCTGCGGCGGGTGTCGACGGACTGATCGTGCCCGACCTTCCGCCCACCGAGTCCGTGGACCTCCGTCGCGCCGCCGATGCCAGTCACGTCGATGTCGTGTTCTTCGTGGCGCCGACCAGCAGCGATGGCGGCATCGCCGCCGCCTGCCGGGCCGCGACCGGGTTCATCTACTGTATTGCCGTCACCGGCGTCACGGGGGCGCGCGCCGAGCTGGATCCTAGCCTGCTGCCCTTGATCGACACAGTTCGGAAGCAGACAAAATTGCCGATCGTGGTCGGCTTCGGCATCTCGCGCGTCGAACATCTTAAGGCGCTCGAGGGCAAGGCCGATGGCGTCATCGTGGCGAGCGCCCTGCTGGACGCCATCGCGCGCGCCCCGGACGACCCCGCCACCCAGGTCCGCCAGTTCCTGGGCGGTCTGCGCCGGCAGCCCACCGGCTAGCTCGCGTCGCAAGCCCGTCCCCCGGCCGGCGTCACACCGTCGGGAGATGGCCAGGCCCGAAGATGCTCCCTCGATCGAGGGGGATGCCGAAGAACGCCGGCTGATCGATCGGAGCGCGGCCGGAGACCAGGAGGCCTTCCGCCAGCTCGTGATCCGTCACCACCGGCTGGTGATCAACGTCGCCTTCCGGGCCCTGGGCGAACTCAGCCTGGCCGAAGACGTCGCCCAGGAGGTCTTCCTCAAGGTCTACAAGGCGCTGCCCGGTTACCGCCACGAAAAGCCCTTCAAACACTGGCTGCACCGGGTCGCGGCCAACGCCGTCACCGACGTCCTCCGCCGTCGCCGTCCGGTGGTCTCGCTCGATGACATGGAGCAGCCGCCGGCCAGTCGAGAGTCGGATCCCATGGACGTGGCAACCCGGCATGACCTGCAACGAGCCGTCCGTCAGGCAATCGCGAGCCTGCCGTCACACTACCGTGACACGATCGCCCTGCAGGCCTTCGGCGAACTCAGCTACGACGAGATCGCGAAAACACTCGACATCCCCCTGGGCACGGTCATGTCGAGATTGAACGGTGCCAAGCGGCTGCTCCGTGAACGCCTCGGCGACCTCGTGCGCAGCGAGGAGGCGAATACGGCGTGAATTCGGTCCGTTTTACCAGACAGAGGTTGCTATCCAGATGTTGAGTCATGCAACGACGCGCGATTGGCTGATCCCGTATGCCGACGGCATGCTGGCCGCCGACGAACGCCGTCGCATCGACGGGCACATCGCCGGGTGTGCGGCCTGCGCCGCCGAGCTGCGGGAGGTGCGCGAGCTCAACCTTCTACTGGTGACGCTCCCACCCGCGCCCCCCGTCGCGGTCGCCCCCTTCTGGCTCAAGCTCCAGGCCCAGCTGCCACAGCGTCGCACGCTGCGCATCCCGACCTTTGCCGCGTACCGGCGGTTGGGCGTGGCCTTCGCCGCGGCGGCCGTCGCCCTCATCGCGGCCGCGGGGTCCGCCTTCGCCGCGCCCTCGGCGCTTCCCGATAACCCGCTCTACCCGGTCAAGCAAATCGAAGAGCATGTGCGCCTGGCCCTGACGCCGGCGAACGAGCGGCTCACCGTGCAACTGCAGCTCGCCAACGAGCGTCTGCGGGAGGCACAGGCGATGGCCGCCAACCACAAGCCGCGCCTCGCCGAGAACAGCCTGCGCGCCTTCACGCTCATCGTCGACGACGCGGCCGTGTCGCTCAAGAATCCCGCCAACCCGCAGGCCACTAAAGATGCCCTTCACACTCTGCACCTCAAGCTCAATGAGGTCGAGCGGACCAACGCGATTCGCGACGATGACGTCGCTGGCATCAAAGACCTGGTTGCCGCTGGCGGCGACGAGCTCGATCGGATCGAGCAAGTTGCGACCGCCACCACAGCGCCGGCGCTGGTCATCGGCGAGCAGGCAACGCCCGACCCGACGCCAAAGGCCACGCCCAAGCCTACGCCCCGCCCGACGCCGACCGATGACGGCGACCATCGCGACCAGCAGCATCACGGCTAGCACCAACGGCAGCATCCATCGTTAGACTCAGTCCGTGGGTGCGCGCGAGGATGTCCTTGTGGTTTCGAGGGACACCCTGTTTGGCGGGAGCGAATGGACGGGCTTTCGTGCGACCGGCCTTGACGACTTGCTCGCGCGGGTACGCGCGAACTACCGGTTCCGTCCACGCAGCGAGGTCGAGGAGGATCCAGCCGACCCGCAGATCATCCCCTACGTCGTCTTTCGCCATGAGGACCGCTACTTTCTGACCCACCGGCTGCGCCGCTCGAGCGAGCGCCGGCTGCGCCACCTTTACTCCCTGGGCGTCGGCGGCCACATCAATCCTGAGGATGTCGCCGGCGCCGCCGACCCGATCGACGCGGGATTGCGCCGCGAGTGGGAAGAAGAGGTCGTCTACACCGGGCACTTCTCGACGCGGCTGCTGGGGGCGATCAACGACCAGACGACCCCGGTCGGACGCGTGCACGTGGGACTCATCTTCCTCGTTGAGGGCGACCGGCCCGAGATCTCGATCCGCGAGGTCGACAAGCTGGCGGGCGCGCTGCTCCCGCTCGACGCGATGCGCAGCTACTACCTGGACATGGAGTCCTGGTCACAACTGATCTTCGATTACCTGACGCGCGTGCTGGTCGGCTAGCCGGTCAGGTCTTTCGCCAGCTCCTCGAAGTTGCGGACATAGCGCAGGACATCCTCCTCCGAGTGCTGGACGGAGAGCGTCCAGTTCTCTTCGGCGCCCGGTGCCATCAGCACACCGCGATTGCACTGGTAGAGCCATGACAGATATGCGTACTTCTTGTCGATCGTGAGGTAGTCCCGGTAGTTGCGCACCCGTTCTTTGCGATAGGTCACGCACCCGCGCGCGGCTAGCGTGATCGGGTGGAACGGCAGCTGGTAGTCAGTCATCACCTTACGCAAGCCGCCCTCGAGCGCTTCGGCCAGCGCATCGAAATGCGCGTATGCCGCAGGTGTCAGAACGGAGAGCAAGGTCGTCTTCGACGCCGCGATGGTGAGTGGGTTGCCGTTGAAGGTGCCGATCTGGGCCACTTTGTGCGCGTCGATCGTCCCCATCACGTCGGCGCGGCCGCCGACCGCGCCGCAGGGTACGCCGCCGCCGATCGCCTTCGCCAGCGCCACCAGGTCGGGCGTCACGCCGAAGCGCTCGGTCGCCCCTCCGGCGGCGATGGTCGCGCCGGTCTTGACCTCATCGAAGATCAGCAGCGCCCCATGGCGATGCGCGAGCTCGAGCACACCGGCCAGGTAGCCCTCGTCGGGAAGCACAATGCCGATGTTCATCATCACCGGCTCGACGATGATCGCGGCCACCTCGCCGCGATGCCGATCCAGCGTGCGCTCCAGGATCGCCAGGTCGTTGAAGGGGACGACGGTCGTGAGGTCAACCACCGCCTGCGGCGTGCCGGCGCTGTAGGGGACCGATACGGGAGCGTCGGCCGGACCCATCAGGTCGGGCGACGGCTCGACCGAAACCAGCAGCGCATCGTGGTGTCCGTGGTAGCTGGCCTCGATCTTGACGAGCCGGTCGCGGCCGGTAAACCCCCGCGCCAGCCGGACGGCGTCGAGCGTCGATTCCGTGCCGCTGTTCGTGAAGCGCCACTGCGGCTGCTTGAAGCGACGGGATAGCTCCTCGGCGACGATCGCGTCGTCGGCGACCGGCTGCGCGAAATGCGTACCCAGGGCGGCACGCTCGCTGATCGCCTTGACGATCAAGGGATGGGCATGCCCGACGACCATGACGCCGAAGCCATTGTGAAAGTCGACGTATTCGTTGCCGTCGACGTCCCAGACCCGGCTGCCTTTGCCGTGATCGACGAAGACCGGCTGGGGCGCGGCGTCCTGGAAGGACGACGGCACGCCCCGTGGGATGAACTGCTTCGCCTGCTTCCAAAGCTCGTCCGACCGATGGCGCTTGGAACGAAACCGCTCCTCCTCCCTGGCGATCAGTTCCACCACGCGGTGGGTGGCGATCGGCTCGGTAACAGTACTCACGGCGTAGCTCCTTTAGATTTCTTCACGGCCAGGGCGGAAATCGCCTCTAGTATGCAGCGGTTGGCATTCTGAGCCGTGATCTCCGCATGATCGTACGGCGGCGAGACCTCGACCACGTCCATTCCGACCAATTTCGTCCGCAGGCTGATATTTCGGATCGCTCGGAGCAGGTCGGACGGCTGCATCCCGCCCGGCTCGGGCGTTCCCGTCCCAGGAGCGAAGCCCGGATCGAGGACGTCGATATCGACCGAGAGGTAGATGTACTCCGGGCCGTCCAGCGCCTCCTGGATGCCCTGTCCGATCACGGTTTCGACGCCGCGGTCGAGCAACTCGCCCATCAGATGCCAGCGCATGCCCTGGGCCCTCATCCACTCAAACGTCTCACGCTCTGGCCAGTAGCCGCGCAGCCCGATCTGGATGAAGTTCCGGCCCGGGATCGCCCCGGACTCGATCAGGCGACGCATCGGGGTCGCGTGCGAGGCTAGGTCGCCCCAGGTGCTGTTTCCGGTGTCGGCATGAGCGTCGAAATGGACCAGGCCGACTTTGCCGCGGCCGTACGCGTCGGCGACCGCGGTGGCGGACGGATTGGTGATGGAGTGGTCGCCGCCGATGACGATCGGCACGATCTTCCGTGAGGCGACCTCGGCCACACGGGCCCGGATGGCCTGGTGCGCCGGGTCGCTCAGACCCGGGTAGCATGCGGCGTCGCCGTAGTCGATCACCTTTAAGACATCGAAGGGTGCGACCTGCAGATCAAGGTGCCACGTGGGTGGCTGGTAGTTGGCCACGCGCACGGCCCGAGGACCGAAGCGGGCCCCGGGGCGGGAGGTCGTGCCGCCATCCCAGGGGGCCCCGACGATCGCGATGTCCGGCCGCGATTGGTCGAGCTCCCGCGGCTCCGTCAGCGCCGTGACCTTCATGAAGGTGGCCGGTCCCATGTATTGCGGGCCGCTGAGCTGCGCGTCGAGGTTGGGCGTCTCGGGCATCCTACAATTCTCGCAGCGTCTTCATTTCGGGTTACCGACAACCCGGCCGTGGGCACGAAAGCTAATGGAGGCCAGCAGCGTTCTCTCGGTATGGCTGAGATCGTTTCCGATGACCTGGTCATCCGAGCTTACTGGCCACTGCCTCAGTGGGCAGGTCAACGCACGAGCTATGGGGTTCCATTGGTAGGGGCGGCGGGCGTTGCCGTCGTCGTCGTGGTCGCACGATGGCTCAGCATCGGAATGCCTGTAACCAAACCTGAGTGGACGTTGCTCCTGTTGACGGTTATGGCCATGGCTGGTGCAGTCCACATGGCATTCAGATATGACGGTACAGAGATCTTCGTCAATCGAGAACGGCTCATCCTGAAAAAGTGGTTTCGCCAACCAACGAAGGTTTCGGTCAGCGACCTTTCTCGGATTGCGCTCTGCACGGTTCAGTTTCCAGGGCGCTACAGCACGATCGACAGACAGGTCATCTTCTTCTTCACTCGTGACGGTCACTGCGTCATTTCCCTCTACTGGCGGTTTCGGGACGAAGACCTGACCCAGCTGTGTGCGACGGTTGGCATCAAGCCGGAGGGAAGCTGGCTAGACTCTGTTCCGCAGGCGAAACTAGCCGAACGCTTTCCAGGCGCCTTCGATCAGCGGGCCGCCTGATCACCGCCGCGGACGTCGCTTCAGATCTTTGAGAATCTCGCGCGAAGCGTTGCGGCCGTTGATGCCGCTGATCCCGCCACCGGGATGCGTGCCGGAGCCACACAGATAGAGATTCTTGATGGGCGTCCGGTAGTCCGCATAGCCGGCCACGGGCCGCCAGGAAAAGAGCTGGTCGAGTGTCAGGTCGCCGTGCATGATGTTGCCCCCCACCAGTCCGTACTCCTGCTCCATGTCGTACGGCCCGATGACCTGGCGATGCTCGATCGCGCCCGGCAGGTTGTCCGCGAACCGTTCGTATCCCGCGACGACGCGGTCGGCGTAGGCTTCCAACTCCTGGCGATGCGGTGCCTGCGACCAGCTCGCCGGCACATACTGCGTGAAGCAGCTCATGATGTGTTTGCCGGCCGGCGCCAGCGAATCGTCGACCAGGGTGGGCAGCACGCCGTCGGAGTAGGGCGCGGCCGACGCCTTGCCATACTTCGCGTCGTCGAAGGCCCGCTCCAGGTACTCCATCGAATCGCAGAGCTGAATAAACGAGCGCGCCGCCGTCATCGAGTCCTCCGGGGCGAGTCCCACGAACTGCGGCAGTTCCCCCAGCGCCAGGTTGACCTTCACCGTCCCGGATCGCGTCTTGTACCGATCGATGGCTCGCACAAAGTCCGAAGGCAATTCCTTCGTGTCAACCAGGTCGCAAAACGTGATTTTGGGATGCGCGTTGGAGATGACCGCCTTCGCGCGCAGCTCGGTTCCATCGGTCAGCGCCACGCCGACCGCGCGGCCGCCCTCGACGAGGATGCGCCCGACGCGAGCCCCGGTGCGGATGTCGGCGCCGTGCTCGCGCGCGTCCGCGGCGATGGCCTCGGATACCGCTCCCGTGCCACCCCGCACGAAGGCCCACTCCGCCATCTGGCCGTCGACCTCGCCGATGTAGTGGTGCAGCAGCACGTAGGCCGTTCCCGGCGTGTACGGTCCCCCGTAGGTGCCGATCGCGCCGGAGACGCAACGAGCCGCCTTCACCTGGGGCGACTCGAACCACTCGTCGAGGAGCTCGGCGACGGAGAGCGTCATCACCTTGACGAAGTCGCTAGTGCTCTGCACGTCCAGCCCTTTGAGTTTCCAAGCGAAGCGCGCCAGTTCGAGTAAATCGGAAGGCGTCTTGGCTCCGACGGTGGGCGGCGTCATCAAGAGCAACGGGCGGACCATGCGCGCGATCTTCGCCAGGAAGGCGCTGAAGATGGGCCAGGTCTCCGCGTCCTTCGTCGAGAACTTGCTGATTTCGGCCTTGGCTTGCGCCGCATCTTTCGTCAGGAGCAGGTGGGAGCCGTCCGGGAAGGGGACGTAGTAGTCCGCCGCCAGCGGGTAGAGCGTCAGCCCGTGGCGGCGAAGTTCGAGTTCGTGGATTACTTCGGGGGGCATCAGTGAGAGGACGTAGGACAGCGTGGAGACGGTATAGCCCGGCCAGGGATGCTCGCTGACCGCGGCGCCGCCCAGAATACCCCGGCGCTCGAGGACGAGCGTTTTCAGGCCGGCCCGACCCAGGTAGGCGGCGGTCGCCAGGCCGTTGTGGCCGCCGCCAACGATGATCGCGTCGTATTCAGCCGGCACGGGGCCGAGTATATCGACGCGCTGATATGGCCAACCGTCCCTTGACAACGCTTTAGCGGAGGTTCACATTTGCGCTCAAGGCTCTGCCGAAGGGCTAAACACGCTAAGGAGGGTAAGCATTTGGCTACCTTGACTGCACCTCCCGGGACCGTCGCCGGCGCCGACGTCCTGGAGGAGAAGCGAAAGCTGAAGAAGTCCTTATTCCGCTGGGACCTGGCGCTCTTCAGCATCTGCGCGGTTGTCGGTATCGATACGCTCGGTCAGGCCGCGAGCTTCGGGACGCAAACGCTCTTCTGGCTCGTCTTCCTCTCGGTCTTTTTCATGATCCCCTACGGCCTGATCATCGCCGAGCTGGGCACCACCATCCCGGTCGAGGGTGCCGTGTACGAATGGGTCCGTCTCGCCTACGGGCACCTGGCGGGCGCGATTACGGCCGTTGTCTACTGGATTGCGAACCCCGTATGGCTTGGCGGCACGCTGGCGGTCACCGCGATCGCGGCGATGGACACGCTCTGGGGCACGAAGATCGGCGGCAATACCGGCCTGGCGATCGTGGTCGGTCTGGCCTTCGTCTGGGTCGGGATCTCGATGAACATCCTCTCGCTTCGATACATGAAGTGGGTTCCCGCCCTCGGCACGGTGGTCCGCGTCGTTTTGCTCCTCCTCTTCGGCTTGCTCGTGGTGGGGTCGATCGCCGCGGGTAAGAACGCCGGCAGCATCAACGCCGGGGATCTCTTCCCGACGATGGCCGTCTTCGTCGGCGTACTCGGCGTCCTGATCTTCAACTTCGTCGGCTTCGAAGTGCAATCGAACGCCAGCGAGGAGATGGGTGACCCGCGCCGCGATGTGCCGCGTTCGATTGGAGTCACCTGGCTCTTTGGGCTCATCTTCTATCTGATCCCGGTGGCCGGCATCTTGCTGGTTGTTTCTGCGAAAAACATCACTAACGTCGGCGGCTTCGTCAGTGGATACCAGACGGTCGTCACCAATGTCTTCGGTGGTAGCGCCGCCAATGTCCTCAATGGGATCGTCGGCGCCGCTGTCGTGTTCTCGCTGCTGGGCAGCGGGGTCGTGTGGTTGATGGGTTCGGACCGGGCGATGGCGATCAGCTCGCTCGCCGGCTCCGGCCCGCGCGCGCTCGGCCGTTTCTCGCGGCGGTTCGGAACGCCGGTGCCGGTGAACGTCCTCTCGGGGATCATCGCGAGCATCATCCTCGTGCTGAGCTTCCTGATCACCTCCGGCGACCTGCAGAGTTTCTTCAAGACGGTGCTCGCGCTAACCATCTCGACGACCACCTTCTCTTACATCGCGGTCTTTCCGGCGATCATTACGCTGCGGAGAAAGTACGGAACGACGGGGAAGGGCTACCGCATCCCAGGCGGAATCGTGGCTGTCTGGTTGTGCGCCATTCTCGCCGAGTTCTTCGTGGTGGCGGCGACCGTGTTCTCCTTGTGGCCCAATATCTGTAGCGCGAAGGGGTGCTTCAGCAGTGACGCCACGGCCGCGGTCGGGAACGTCGCCAGGACGTCATGGGAACTGTGGACCATTGGCACGATGGTGGTCATCGTTCTGATGGGAGTCGTCTTCTGGCTCATCGGCAGGGGCCGCCAGACCAGCCCGGACTTCGAGCTGGTAACCGCCGACGGAACGTCGGTCTTCAAGAACTAGCACGGGTAACGGGCGCTCCGGGCTGAGGCTCGGGGCGCTCGTTTCGTTTTCGTGCAGAATGTCAGGCCATGGCCACGATCCCATCGGTTGACCAGGAGCTCGGGCGAGCCTTTACCCTTCCGGCGAGCGCCTACCTCGACCCGGCGGTCCTCGAACGGGAAACCGACCGGATCTTCGCGCGCACATGGCAGCTGGTCGCCAGGGCCGACGAGTTATCGCGGATCGGTGACCTCAAGCCGACCACCATCCTCGACGAGCCCATCTTGATCACACACAGCCTCGATGGCCAGCTGCGTGGCTTCTACAACGTCTGCCGTCATCGCGCCGCCCAGGTCGTCCTCTCGAAGGGCAACCGCCGGAGCTTGCAATGTCCGTACCATGGCTGGACCTACGGGCTGGACGGACGGCTGCAGGTCGCCCGCGAGATGGACGGGACCGAGAACTTCGACAAGGCCGATTTCGGTCTGGTCCCCATCCGGGTCGAGCGCTGGGGACCGTTTATCTTTGCCAACCTCGATCAGCACGCGCCGCCGCTGACGGAGGTGTTGGGCCGGATCCCGCAGGAGGTCGCCGCGGCCGGCTACGACGTCGAGGGGATGCAATTGGTCGAGCGGCGCGACTATGTGATCGACTGCAACTGGAAGGTCTACGTCGACAACTATCTGGAGGGCTATCACCTGCCGATCGCCCACCCCGGGCTTTTCAAAGAGCTGGACTACGACGCCTACCGGGTGGAGACCTTCCGCTACTACTCGAAGCAGCACGCTCCCATCCGGGAGCTGAAGCCGGGTGAGGAGCCCGGTCGCGACCGGCGCTACATCCGGCAGCCCGGGAGCGAGGAGAGCGCGCTCTACTACTGGGTCTTCCCCAACACGATGTTCAACATCTACCAGGACAACATGAGCTCGAACCTGATCATCCCCCTCGGCGTGGACAAGACGCTGACCGTCTTCGAGTGGTTCTTCGCGCAGCCCGGTACTGGTCCAGGGTGGGAGTCGATGCAACAGACGATCGCCTTCTCAGACGAGATCCAGCAGGAGGATATCGCGCTCTGCGAGCACGTCCAGCGCGGGTTGAAATCGCGCTCCTACGACCGTGGCCGCTTCAACCCCAAGCGCGAGAACGGCGTCTACCACTTCCAGCGGCTCGTCTCGGAGTTCCTCTCTTAGACCTGTCTTAGCCGCCGTAGCGGACCTCACCCAGGTTGGACGAGTGTCTATGCAGGCGGGTGGTGGTGGGGTCGGGGCAAAGGGGGGACGGAGGGCGTCTGAAAGGCGATTGACGAACCGGTTACCGCCTGCTACGTTTTGTCCAAACCTAAGGGAGAGGAGGGAACCCGATGTCCGACAACGTCGTGACACGCCCGCCGCGATCCACTGCAGAGGCTGCTCCCGGTAGTCAGGAGGCCGCCGACGCCCACGACCTGGGACGCTTTGGCTACAAGCAAGAACTGAGGCGAGTCCTGAATGTGTACTCGAGTTTCGCGATCGCCTTCTCGTATATCTCGCCGAGCACTGGCATCTTCACGCTTTTCGTCCTCGGCCTTGCCATCGGCGGCCCGTTCTTCTTGTGGAGTTGGCCGATCGTCGCGCTTGGTCAGTTCATCGTCGCCTTGAACTTTGCCGAAGTGAGCTCGCACTTCCCCGTGGCGGGGTCCGTCTACCAGTGGACGAAATACCTCTCGAACCGAGCCTACTCGTGGATGACGGGCTGGACCTACCTGTTCGCTGGCGTCTTAACCATCACTGCGGTCGACGTCACCGTCCCCCTTGTTGTGATCCCTCTCCTGAACCTGCTCGGCTTCAACGTCCCGAACACCACCCAAGCGCAGGTCGTCGTCGCGGCCATCATCCTGGTCAGCACGACCTTGCTCAGTATCTTCGGAGTTCGACTGGTTTCCCTAATCAACAACACCGGCGTCGTTTTCGAGATCATCGGTATGGCCCTCTTTGGCTTCGGGTTGCTGATCTTCTTCCATCACCAACCCGTCAGCGTCGTGACCAACACCACTGCGCTCGGTTCCGGGTTCACGAATCAGGCAGGAACGTTTCTCGCCGCGATGTTCATGTCGCTCTTCGTCATCTATGGATTTGACACGGCCGGCACGCTTGCCGAAGAGACCCGAAATCCCCGCGCCGAGGCGCCCAAGGCGATCCTCGGGGCGGTCGTTGGGGCGTTTGTCATTGGGACGATCTTCCTGGTCGCCGTGGTGATCGCCTTGCCCGGCGACATCGGGAAGTGGGTGTCGGACGCTGCGGCCGGCAAATATGTCTCGCTCGCGGACATTCTGACGGCCATCCTGCCGAAATGGGCGGCGATTGCCTATCTACTGGTCGCGTTCGCGGCGATCTACGTTTGCTGCCTCGCGATCCAGACGTCGACGATCCGCCTCGCGTTCGGCATGGCTCGTGACGGCAAGCTGCCATTCGGACGTCTATATAACAAGGTCAGCGCGACCTGGCATACGCCACTGGGAACCTGCATCGTGGTCGGCGCTCTGGCGGCGATTCCGCTCACGTATTACGCCGGTGCCGGAACGATCGCGATCGCGGCGACTGGGATGATCTACACCGCGTACTTCCTCGCCAACATCGCGGTTCTGATCGCTCGCTCCAAGGGCTGGCCGTCGGAAGGGGCCCCCTTCAAGCTTGGCGGTTGGGGCACGATCGTCAATGTAGTGGCGCTGTTATACGGCGGGGCGATGCTGATCAACTTTCTCTGGGGCCGGCCTGGGACAGCGATCAACCCCTCTGTCAAGGAACTTCCCGGCCTATCCGGCATTCCCCTGGTCGGCGGTGTTCCGATCTTCGAGATGACACTCGGCACCGTCCTCGTCGTGGGCGCGATCTACTACGTGATCGCGCAGCGCGGCAAGCAAGACCAGGTCGTCCGCGCCGCATAGTCGAATCGATAGCCCCCACCCTGCCCTCCCCCGCGAGCGGGGGAGGGTAAGGGCCAAGGGCTTACCTACTTATAATGACCACCACATGGCGGTCAAGATTCGCGTGCCCGGCGCGCTGCGCCAGTTGACTCGGGGCGCGGCCATCGTCGAGGTCGATGCCGGCAACGTGTCGCAGGCGCTCGACGAGCTGAACCAGAAGTTCCCGGGCTTCAAGGAACGGCTCTACGACGACAAGGGAGAGCTCCGCCAGTTCATCAATATCTACCGGAACGACGAAGACATCCGCTTCGGGTCCGGGCTCAAGACGCCGCTGAAGGACAGCGACGACCTTTCGATCGTCCCGGCTGTCGCCGGGGGCTGACCGCCGCCATGGCGCGAACGACGGTGCGCCTGACGTTTCGCGGCGACACTCGAAATGACCCGGTCATCTACCGCCTTGGCCAGGAATTCAAAGTCGTGACGAACATTCGGCGTGCCGACGTCGGCACCGACACCGGCTGGGTCGAGCTCGACCTTGACGGCGAGGACGCCGAGGTCGAACGGGCGCTCGAGTACTGCCGCAGCCGCGGGCTCGGGGTCGACAAGCTGGAGCTACCGTGAAGGTCGCCGTCGCGATGAGCGGCGGCGTCGACTCGTCGGTCGCCGCCGCCATCATGCGAGACGAAGGCCATGAGGTCTTCGGCGTCACGCTGCAGCTCTGGCCCAAGGAGATGGCGATCCGCGACTTCGACAAGCATCACGGCTGCTGCTCGCTCGACGCCGTCGAGGACGCGCGCCGCGTCGCCAACCGGCTCGGCATTCCTTATTACGTGCTGAACTTCGAGGCGGACTTTCGAACCTCGGTGATCGACCCGTTCACGGAGGCGTACCTTAAGGGACGCACGCCCAATCCCTGCATCCGCTGCAACGAGACGATCAAGTTCGGGCTCCTGCTGCGCAAGGCGCTCGCGCTGGGCGCCGACCTGCTGGCGACCGGCCACTACGCACGCATCGACCGGGGATCCGACGGCTACCAGCTTCGGCGCGCCGTCGATGAGCGGAAGGACCAGTCCTACGTGCTCTACCAGCTCGGCCAGGAGGAGCTCGGGGTCTTGCGCTTTCCGGTCGGTGACTGGTCCAAGGTCGAGGTGCGCGAGAAGGCTGGGGCTCTCGGCCTGGCGACGGCGTTGAAGCCGGAGAGCCAGGAGATCTGCTTCGTGGCCGATGGCAGCTATCGGAGCTTGCTGAAGGACCGCTTCCGCGAGCGCGTTCAGCCGGGCCCCATCCTCGATCAGCGTGGTGCCGTCGTCGGCGAACACGATGGGATCGCCATGTACACCGTTGGCCAGCGCTCGGGCCTTCGCCTCCAGGGCGGGGGGCCGGACTCGCCACCGCAATACGTGCGCACCATCGATGCCGCCAGCAACACGGTCACGATCGGCGGTCCCGAGCAGCTGCTGCGCGCCAGCTGCCGGCTCGAGGATGTCCGCTACGTCGCCGGCCAGGTACCTCGAGCGGCCTTTCGAGCGAGCGTCAGGGTCCGCTCGCACGCCCGCTTCGCGGAGGCCCTGGTGACGCCGCTGGGTGAGCAAGCTCGCGTCGACTTCGATGACCCGCAGCGGGCGCTGGCCCCCGGTCAGGCCGCCGTCTTCTATGACAGCGACCGCGTGATCGGTGGAGGGCCGATCGCTGCGGGCGACGGGTGACGCGACTCCTCGCCGGCACCTGGCACCCGTTGGCCTTCGCGTTGATCGGCCTCGTGTATCTGACCTGTCTCGGCAGCGTCCTGGCGGCGAAGCTGGCGTGGGCCGGCCGGCCCTCCTACTGGCTGGCGGTGCTGGGCATGTTCTTCTTCCTCATCGGCACGCTCTGGGGCCGAGGCTACCTTTCCGGTGGCGCGACCTTCAGCTTCGCGGCCGCCGGAATCGTGCTGGCCGTCTTCGGGGTTGCGCTCGACTTGATCTTCGGTCAGGCGCCCGGCGAGGCCGGCGCCGAATAGGATAGGGGCCTTGGCCGCAGACCCCGAGAAGTACATGATGGCGCCGATCACGCGGCGACAGGACTATTCGCCGACCCTCTGGTCAGTCTGGATGAAGCCGCCCGAGCCGCTCGCCTTCAAGGCGGGCCAGTACGTCGCCTTCGGAGTCGACAACCATGACAAGGTGCTGGAGCGGGCCTTCTCGATCGTCTCCAGCCCGTACGAGCCCGAACTCGAATTCTTCATCGAGAAGGTGCCGGAGGGCGCGCTGTCGCCCAAGCTATACGAGTTACAGGCCGGCGACAGCGTCTTCATGCGCAAGAAGGCGAAGGGGATCTTCAACGTCGACGTCAAGTCGGGGCACAGCCAGCATTTCCTTGTCTCAACCGTGACCGGGATCGCGCCCTACATCAGTATGGTCCGCACCCTGGCGCTCGATCTGAAGGAGGGCCGGCTGGCGCAACCCTTTCGTCTGGTCATCCTGCAGGGGGTGTCCAAGTCGAACGAGTTCGGCTACGACACAGAGCTTTACAAGGCGGCCGGCGACTATCCGTGGGTCGACTACATTCCGACCATCAGCCGGCATTGGGAGGATCCGGAATGGAAGGGCGAGCGGGGGAGGGTGGACGATCTGGTGCGCAAGTACGCCGACAGCCTCAACCTGGCACCCAAGGACACGACCGTGTACCTCTGCGGCAATCCCGGGATGATCGTCAACGTCCGCGACATCATGCGTCGCTGTGGTTTCGAGCACGCCGCGATCAAGGAAGAGACCTACTGGGCACCGGGTGAAGGCGAGGTCGAATACTGAGCGAGGGCCGTTCAGTCACGGCCTGGATACGCGAAGCTGAAGCTGAACGGGATGTGGTATTTGCCTATCTGAATTGAGCCGCTCACCGTCACCGTGCCCGATGACGGCAGACTGGCAACAGGTACCGGGGTCGTCGCGCAGCCGATTCCAAAGAGCGCGTTGACGAAGATCCAGCGCGTCTCGGTTGCCCCCTGGTTGCCGGCCTGATCAACCGCGGCGTAATTGAGGATGTAGGCGCCGCTGGTCAGGAACGGCACAGTGCCGGAGGTCCCGGTGATCGTGGTGTTAAGCGCCGGATTCGGGAGCGGTTGCCCGGAGGTCACCTTCGCAAAGCCGTACTTGATGGCGGTGACGCCCGCCAGGTTGTCGGTTGCCGAGAAGACGGCATTGATGCCGAAGGAGTCGTAGCACGTGGCGTCGAAGGCAATGGCGCCGGGATTGACGACCACATGTGCCGTCACGGTCACCAGCTGACGCCCGTTCAGCGGTCCGGGCTGGCTGGTCAAGGTCGTCGTCGGCGGCGTCTTGTCGATGTCGATGCCGCCGAAGGTCACCGGGGCAGCGGCGTTACCGGCCTTATCCATGCAGGTCCCGGTCGCCGATTGGTTGGCGCCTTCGGTCGAGATCGTGACCGGGCTGGATAGCGTCGCCACGCCCGAGCGATCGTCGGTGCAACTGAAGCTGACGGTGACCGTCTGGTCCGTCCACGTCCCGCTCGTGTAGGGCTTGCCATCCGCAGACGTCGCGGTCGCCTTCAGGACCGGAGCCGTTTCGTCGATGTTGATGCCGCCCTGCACGGCTCTCGCCCTGTTTCCGGCCAGGTCGGTGCAGGTCCCGGTCGCCGATTGATTGCTGCCCTCGGTTGCGATCGCGGAGGTCACGCTGGCCGCAACCGGCCCGGACAGCGCGTCCGTGCAGCCCCACGTGAGGGTGACGCTGGTCTTGTTCCAGCCGTAAGCGTTGGCCGGGGGTGTCTGACCCATGAACGAAATCGACGGAGGCGTCTTATCGATGTCGATGTTCGTTACCGACGTCGAGGAGCTATTGCCCACCAGATCGGCGCAGCTCCCGTTTACTGACTGGTCCTTCCCATCAGCGCTCAGCGTCACGGGAGGGGTGACCGTGGATGCGTTCACTCCTGAACCGCCGTCGGTGCATGCGAAGCTAACCCGCACGCTCTGATTGGTCCAGGCGCCCGACACATACGGTTGGCTATCGGTCGTGGTGATCGCACCGGCCGTGATCGTTGGCGGCTTCTTGTCCACCTTGATGCCGCTTATCGGGCCGGCGGTCGCGCAGTTGTTGAGCACGTCGCAGACCTGGTGCGAGCCAGTCGAGGCGTTCGCGGTTTCGTTCCCGGACGCAACGCTCGTCGAGAGCGTGAAGGTGGCATCGGAGGGATTTGCCAGGCCGGACCCAGAGTCGGCGGCCGTACACGTCAGTGAGACATCGGTCGCGTGCCAGAGCGCATCTGGCGCCGCGCACTGGATGGTCGGCGCCGTCGTGTCCACCTGCCAGGCGTAGCTGACGTCCTGACTGCGGTTCCCCGCGGCATCCGCCGCGCGGACCGTGAAGGTGTGCTGGCCGTCGCTGAGCTGTGTGTAGGCGACGCCTGACACGCACGATCCGAAGCTGCCTGTGTCGAGCTTGCAGAAGGAGGTGAAGCCGCTGCTGTTGTCGGGATCGGTGATCGTCCATGTAAAGGTCGCCTGGTTGGACTTGGTCGGATTCGCGGGTTTCGTCGTCAATGTGACCGTCGGCGGCGTCACGTCCGGGATCACGTCCGTGACCCTGATCGCCTCGGAAACCGTAAGCCGAACCGCCGGCATCAGGAGTACCGCATCGCCTACGTGGATTAGCTCGGCATCTCTCGTGAGGGCGGCCGGGACCAGACTGACCGTATCGGTCACAGCAACGGGCTCGCTCTGGTTGGAGAGCACAGAGCCCACCAGCCCCACCACGTCGTGCACTACGATGGCTTCCAGCTGGTTCAGCAGCTGCGGAACACTTGCGTGCGCCGTCAGCGCGCTGGCCGCCGCGGACACGGCAAAGATCGCCGGGAACGCCCAAGCGAACTTCCTCCTCATCGACGTCCTCGATCTCTTAAGTAGTGGATTAGGAGAAGCTGATATCCACCTTGAACTGAACGATCTGGCCGTTCGATACCAGAACTTGTGGCGAAAGAATTGTGGACGTGAAGCTGGAATAGATGCCCGTGGAGGCAAATAGGCAAGTGGCCGGCGCGGTTGATGCCTGGCACGGGTACATGCCTGTCAAGACCTTATTGAAGCTGATGTCCGCCTGCGCCGTGTAGCTCCCGCTCAAGATGACGTGCCCGGGGGTAGCGCCGCTGACGTCCAGGGGACCGTTAAGGCCAAGATCGTCCGTCGCATTGCTAAGCACTACCGCACTCGCGCTGTTCGCGTAATAAGCGAGGAGCTCCCACGCACCCATCGACCTCTGGCGCGTCAGCAACAGGGCAAGCACCTGATCACCGCTGTACGAACCAGTTGTGAGCGCGTTCTCGAGCTGGCGCGACGCGACCAACCGCCCACTCCGGTCCAGTACGTTGATCGTCCACCATCCGTGGACCGTGATCCCCTGGACCGGCGCAGCCGCGTGGTGGTTGGAGGCCTGGGACGACGACGCCGAAACCGGCGCCTTGACCAATTGGCCCCACGCCGGTAACCGGCCGACAGCTACGCCGGAGCCGACGCAGAGCAATGCAGCGGCGGCAATCATAAGCACGCGACCCGGTCGCTTCCCTCCAACAGCCATGGTTCCCTCCTTAAAGGCCCGACCGCGTCTGTCGCTGAAGACGGACCGCGGTGCAGGTAGCGTAGCCGCAACAACGAGTGATTTCTAGCCACCAGGGCCTACCAGCCGAAAATTGCACGAACGGATACCCAAAAGGGCAACCCCGCTGGGACAGTCGCTGAGCGCCTGCCGACGGCGTTGATAGAATCTCAGCCCGTGCTGCTGAACGGCGCCCTGCCGCAACCCATCACCTCGGCGCCGCTGGTGATCCTGATCTACGCGGTCCTGCTGCTGATGTTGGCGAGCGCACTGGCGAGCGTGGTGCTTCGAAACACGCTCTACGCCATCGGCGCCTTCGCCGCGACCATGGTGCTCGTCGCGCTGCTCTATCTCACGATTGCCCCCTTCCTGTTGTTCGCGGCCCAGCTGCTGGTCTTCACGACGGTCAGCGCGGCGCTCCTGGTCGGTCTGCTACGCCAAACGGCCGGATTGGAGTCGACCCAGGAGCCCTTCAGCCGTGATTGGATCGTCGGGGGAGCCGTGGCCGCGGCCCTGCTGGCGTTGCTGATCGTGGTCATCGCGACCACGTCGTGGCCGATTCGCGCGACCACGAGCGCGGCGACCGGATTCGGCGCGACGCTGACCAATACCTACGTCGTTGGCCTGGCGGTCCTGGTTGTCATCCTCGCCTCCGCCGCGCTGGGCAGCGGACTGCTGCTCGCGGCCCCCACCCTGCCCTCCACCAGAGAGCGCGATCGAGCGCGCGGGTCACGCCGATGAACGCGGGGCTCAACCTGATCCTGGCAGCCTCGGCGGCGCTCTTCGCGGTCGGCGCCTTCGCGGTCATCGCCAGGCGCAGCGCCGTGCTGATGCTGATTGGCACCCAGTTCATGTTCATCGCCGGATGCATCGCGTTCATCGCGTTTGCCCGCTTCGGACTCGGTGCGGGGAATGCGACGTCGGGCGCAGCGGTCGCGATCTTCGCCGGCGCGACGGCCGTCGCCGAGCTCGCCGTCGGGCTTGCGATGGCGGCGCTGATCTACCGTGAACACCGGAGCTTGGCTATCGACGCGGACCGCGGGTAAGGGTCGCGGACGTGATGCTCAGCCTGCTTGCCGCGGCGCCCAAAGGGCCACTCGACACCTGGAGCCCTACCCTGCTGGCGCAGTTCGCGCTACTGCTCCCGCTGGTCGCGCTCCTCGTCATTCTGGCCTTCACCGTCGACTCGCGGCGAGTGAGTGCGGCGATCTCGATCATTTTCACGCTGGCCTCGCTGATCTGCGCGCTGCTCGTTGTCGCGATCGAGGTCGCCCACCCCCTGCACCTCGAGCGGCCGGCCACCTTTCTTCAGTTCTTCACGGGGCAGTCCGGTGCTGCCTCCGAGTTCACGTTGCCATGGGGGGTCCTGGCGGATCCGCTGGCCGCGAGCGCGGGGCTCGCGGTCGTCCTGGTGAGTCTGCTCGTCCAGGTCTATGCCCTCTCCTTCATGCGCCGGGAGGATGGCGTCGTGCGCTTCTTCTGCGTCCTTCTCTTCGCCACCTTCGCGATGTTGGGTGTGACGCTGTCGCTCAGCTACTTCGAAATGCTGCTGTTCTTCGGGATGGTGACGGTGTCGACCTACCTGTTGATCGCTCACTGGTGGCAGCGCGAGGAAGCGACGTCCGCCGCCACCCGCGCCTTCATCATCTCGGCGATCGGTGACCTCGCGCTGCTCGCCGCCGTCGCTTACATCTACTTTCGTTTCAGCGAGCTCAACTTCCAGACGCTGGCGGGCCAGTACACCGGCGGGCGCGTCGGCTCGAACGGCCTCTTCATCATGGCGATCCTCGTCTTCATCGCCGCGGCGGCAAAATCGGCGATCTTCCCGCTGCACGTGTGGCTGCCGGGCAGCGCCCAGGCACCGGCGCCGGCCGCGGCGCTGATCCACTCCGCCGGGAGCGCGGTCTGTGGCGTGTATCTCATCGCCCGCACCTACGCGCTGTTCCACGTCAGCCCTCGAGCCCTCGCGCTGCTCGCCATCGCGGGCGCGCTTTCGGCGGTACTCGGCCTACTTTGGGCGCTCTTCCAGGACAACCTGAAACGCGCGATCGCCTACACCACCATGGCCGAACTCGGCTTGATGCTGCTGGCGCTTGGCATCGGCGCCTATGGCGCCGGCGTCTTCGAGCTCTTTACCCACGCCTGGCCGAAGGCACTGCTCTACCTCGCCGCGGGTGTGATCATCCGCGAACTCCGCACCGAGCGGCTCGCGGAGATGGGCGGGTTGTGGGGACGGATGCGCTTCACGGGTTGGCTGATGCTGATTGCGGTTGCCGCCGGCGCGGGCATTCCTCCGTTCAGCACCTTCTGGAGCAAGGACGCCATCATGTCGAAGGGGCTCGCGCTGAGCAGCCCGCTGGCGATCGTGGTGATCGTGGCGGTGACCTTTCTTGGCGCGATGGCGCTGGTTCGGATTTTCGCGCTCGTCTTCACCGGCGAGACGGCCCGCCGGCGCCGTTTCGACCCTGAGCGGATTCGTGACGCCGGCGGCCGCATCGCCTTCGCCATGTCGTTGCTGGCCATCGCCAGCATCATCGCCGGGTTCCGCGGGTTCGGGGTGCGGACCGATCCCATCGCGTTGATCACATTCCCGGGCGTACCGTTGCCCAACTCGCACTACGTGGCAGCCGTCGTGATCGCCGTCACCGCCGTCGCCGGCGCGGCGGTGGGCTGGCTGGTGTACGCGCGCCGGCTGGCCGTGCCGGCCGCGCTTCAGCCTGTTCGCCGGGTGATGGGGGAGGGGCTCTTCGTTGATCGGGCCTACCGGCTTGGCGCCGCCTTCGTCCTGCTCCCCGTCAGCCGCGCCACGGGATGGGTCGAGACGCACGTCGTGGATGGGGCCCTGGACCTGATCGCGGACAGTGTCGCCTTCGCCGGGCAGCCGCGCGGCTGGCTGGCGCAGGTGCGAGCTCGCCAGCTGCTGATCGGTCTCTTCGCGGGTGTCGTCGCGTTGGGGGCCATCACGATCGTGCTTGCCGGCCGGATCATTGGGAAGGCAGGATGACCCTTCTCCAGGCCATCCCGACGACGACGGCCACGCCCGTCCCACTGCCCACGTTGCTGCTCAGCGCGATGGTCTGGGTCCCGGCGCTTGCCGCGCTCGCGCTGCTCTTTTTCCCAGCCCGGACCGAGCTGCATCGGCAGCGGATCCGGTCGTTCGCGATCGCCGCCACGGCGCTGGAACTCGCCTTTGCCGTCTTCATGTGGTACGGCTTCCGAGACCAGAGCGGGGCCTACGCCTATGAGGAGACGCGGCAGTGGCTGCCGGCCATCGGCTCGAGCTATCACCTCGGCGTCGACGGCATCAGCATGCCACTGCTGCTCCTCAGCACCTTCCTGTTCCTGTTTGCCGTTTTGTCGTCGAGCCGCGTGCGCGAGCAGTCGAAGGAGTACCTCATCCTGCTGCTGGTTCTGGAGACCGGCGTCGTCGGTGTCTTCGCCTCGCTCGACTACGTGCTGTTCTTCCTCTTCTGGCAGATGCAGGCGGTGCCGATGTTCTTGCTCATCGCCCGCTTCGGCGGCCCGCGCCGGCTGCAGGCCGCGTGGAAATTCCTGGCCGTCGACATCGCGGGAAGCGCGCTCCTCTTACTGGCGATCCTCATCCTCTATTTCAAGGCACCGGTTCGGACCTTCGATATCGTGACGCTCCACGACGTCGTGCTGCCGACCGCGATCGCGACGCTGATCGCCTGGCTCTTTTTCATCGCCTTCGCCGTCAAACTTCCTGTCTTCCCATTCCACACCTGGTTCATCGACGCGCAGGCAGAGGCATCGGCGCCGGTCGCGCTGATCCTTGGCGGGGTCCTCGTCAAGCTCGGCGGGTACGGCATCATCCGCGTCGACGTCGGTGAGTTCCAGGATGCGTTCCACAAGTTCGCCGGCGCCGTCGTCGTGATCGCCGTGGTCACGGTTCTGTGGAGCGCGATCGCTGTGCTGGCGCAGAACGACGTGCGGCGCCTCGTCGGCTACGTCGTGATGAGCCACATGGGCCTCGTCCTGCTGGCGGCCGCCTCCAGCGCGCCTGTTGCCCTCAACGGTGCCATCGTGCTGATGGTTGCCGACGGTCTCACCGCCGCCCTGCTCGTGCTGCTGGCGGCGGCCATCGTCGAGCGCACGGGCACGACCTCAATACGGGCCATGGGCGGAATGGCCGGGCAGATGGGGAAGGGGGCCGTCCTCTGGATCTTCGCCGCGCTGGCCGCCATCGGGTTCCCCGGTCTCGCGGGCTTCCTCGGCCAGTTCATGATCGTGATCGGGGCCTACCCGACCCATCGCATCGCCACCCTTGTGGTCCTGCTGGGCGTGCTGGCGGTCGCCGGCGCCATGATCGTGACGGTCCAGCGGATCTTCTTCGGTACCGTGCCCGAGCGGCATGGACGGTTCCGCGACCTCGGGACGCTCGAGCTAGCCAATACCATCGGGCTGCTGTCGCTGATCCTGGTGCTGGGCCTGCTGCCCGCTGTCGTGATGGACAGCATCAACTTCTCGGTGATCACCCTCCTCTCGCGAGGCGGCGGATGAAGACCGTCGGCAACCTGCTCGCCTTTTCGCCGGAGCTGTGGCTGTTGGCGGGGGCGATCGTCGTTTTCCTCGTGGCGCGATTCGTGCCCAGCGTCTCGACGACGACGGTCGCACTGGTCACCCTGGTCGCAGCATTCCTGGCGTTGGCGACGCAATTCAAGCAGACGATCAACATCCTCGACGGTGCCTTCCTGCTCGACGGCTTCGCGATCGTCATCGACGTCGTCGTGCTGGCGGCGGCTGCCCTCACCCTGCTCGCCAGCCGGGCCGACATCCTTCCCGGCGATGGAGATGCCGGCGCGCTTCCGGGCTTCTTTCTGCTGGCCACCATGGGTGCGACGCTGGCTGCCTCCGCCGGCGAGATAGTCTCGCTCTTCCTGGCATTGGAGCTGCTCGCCGTCAACCTTTATGTCTTGAGCGTGCTGGCGCGGCGCGGCCTCGCACCTGCCACCGCCGGGCTGGGTTACCTCGTGGCGGGCACGGCGAGCTCGGCGCTGCTGCTCTACGGTCTCGCGCTCGTCTTCGGCTTGACGGGTGAGACCCAGCTGCGGGCCACCGGCCGAGCGATGGCCATCCTCGGGCCGAACCAGCCGGCCGTGTTGCTGGCACTCAGCCTGATCCTGGGCGGCTTTGCGCTGCGCATGGGACTGCTCCCGGTGCGTTGGTGGCCCCGAGGCTTCGAGTCGGGCGTGCCCTTGCGCGTCGTCATGTTCGTGCAGTCGACCGGCGTCGTGATCGCCTTCGCGGTCTTCGCCCGCATCGCCGCGTCGACCTTTGCCAGCAGCCGGATTCCGTACGCGGCGGTCTTCGCCGGCGTGGCGGCGGTGGTGATGACCGGTGGGAACCTGCTGGCCCTGATGCAGACCAGCGTCCGGCGCCTGATCGTCTACTCCACGATGGCACAGGGCGGATTCGCCCTGGCTGCCTTCACCGACCTCAAGGGTCTGGGTCTGAGCGCGCTGTTGGTCTTTCTGGTGGCGCTGGCGCTGAGCAACATCTGTGCGTTCGCCGCCGTCATCGCCTACGCGCGCTCGGTGCACAGCGATGCGATCCGTGACCTGGCTGGGATGTCGCGCGCCGCACCCGGCCTGGCGATCGCGCTCGCGATCGCGCTCGTCTCACTGATCGGGCTGCCACCCGTCGCCGGGTTCTTCGGCAAACTGCTCATCCTGCAGGCCGTGGTCAATAGCGGCTACGCCTGGCTCGCGGTGGTGGGCGTCGCCAATATCGGGTTCGCCGCCTTCGGCTACCTGCGCGTGCTTCGCATCGCCTTCGTCGACCCGCCGGTGTTCGAGGTCGTGCCGGCTCGGCTCGACCGCGGCATTCAAGTGGCGGTCTCCCTGTCCTCTCTGGGTGTGGTCTTTCTGGGACTGCTGCTCGGGCCCCTCTACGCCGCCGCCAGCTACGGCACGGCGGCACTTTTTCACTAAGAGTGATCGCACCCCCACTCTGACCCTCCCCCGCAAGCGGGGAGGGAAAATTGTCGGCGCGTGGGGTAACCTTCGGCCCAATGTCCTCGTTTACCGGGCGCCCCATGGGTCCTCCCCCCGCCCGGCGCCGGCGACGCGGCTCGCGACGCCATCCCACGGTTGGAGCGCCGGCTCGCCTACCGTCCAGCCGGCGGGCTGCGCCGCACTGGCTTCGCCGCATCCTGCTCCTCACGACGGCCGGTCTGCTCGCCATCGTAGTCGGGACGGGGACGCTCCTTTACACCTACGCGGGAGAGCTACCCAGCCTGGACCACCTCAGCGCCCGCAACCTGCCCCAGACGACTCGGATCTACGCGCGGGACGGGGTCACGCTGCTCGAAGAGCGCTACCAGCAGCGACGCACGGTCGTCCCCCTCAACGAGATGTCCTGGGACCTGCGACACGCCACCATCTCGATCGAAGACAAGGACTTTTACAACCATGGGGCGGTCAACCCGGTGCGGATGCTCGCGGCGGGCGTCTACGACCTGCTGCACCAGCGGGCGGCCCAGGGTGGCAGCACCATCACCCAGCAACTGGTCAAGAACTACCTGCTGGACTCGAGCAGCCGCAGTCTCGACCGGAAGGCGCGCGAGCTGGTGCTCTCCATCCAGCTGGAGCGGCAGTACACGAAGGACCAGATTCTCGAGATGTACCTCAACACGATCTTCTACGGCAACCAATCGTTCGGGGTGGAGGCGGCCGCGCAGACCTACTTCGGTACCTCCGCGCGCCGTCTCGATCTGGCGCAGTCGGCCTTCCTCGCGGGCCTGCCGCAACGCCCAAGTTATTTGAATCCCTTCTTGACCGAGGGCTACGCGCATGCCCGCGGCCGCCAGCGTGACGTCCTGAGCGCGATGGTGCGCGACGGTTACATCACCGCCGCGGTCGCAGACAAGGCATATGCGGAGGATCTGGCGCCGAAGCTGGCGGCCGCGCATCAGGCGGCGGTCGGCCAGCGTGCCTCAATCGCCCCGCACTTCGTCGATTACGTCTGGAGTGAGCTGGAGCAGCGCTACGATCCGAGCTACCTCTTGCGAGCCGGCCTGAAGATCGTGACGACGCTCGATCCCAAGACCCAGGCGCTGGCGCAGCAGGCCGTCCACGACGGCATCAGCCGTTACGCCAAGAGCAACCGGGTCAACAACGGCTCGATGCTGGTCATGAACCCACACACCGGTGAGGTGCTGGCGATGGTGGGCAGCGCGGACTACTCCAACGCCGATATCGGCGGCCAGGTCAACTACACCACGGCGCTGCGTCAACCCGGCTCGTCGTTCAAACCGTACACGTATATCACGGCTTTGATGAATGGCTGGACGCCGGCATCGCCTCTCGATGACAGCAACGGTGCCCACGCCTTCCCGGGCTACCCGGTGCACGACTGGGACGCGCGCGAGCTCGGCACGATCGCGCTGCGCGATTCGTTACAGAAGTCGCGCAACATCTCGTCTGTGCACCTCTTCAAGGACGTCGGCATCCAGAAGGTCTTCGCGACGGTCCGCAGCCTCGGGATCAATACCCCGCTCGATCCGAGCCTGCCGACCACGCTCGGCGCCAGCGAACTTCGCATGATCGACCATGTCTCCGCCTACAGCGCGTTCGCCAACGGCGGCCATCGCGTTCGAGCCCTGGCGGTCCTCGAGGTTCGGGACGCCGCGGGCGCCCTCCTCGAGTCCAACCCGCCGCAACCCGATGCCGGGGAGCGGGTGCTGCCGGCCTCGGCGACCTACCTGCTGACCGACATCCTCAAGGGCGCCGTCCATCCCTCGATGGGGTTCCCGGTCGCCGCCAAGTCCGGCACCACCACGGATTTCAAGGATGCCTGGTACATCGGCTACACATCCGACCTGGTCGTCGCCTCCTGGATGGGCCGGACGGTCAGCCAGCCCACCCCGCACAACGAGTCGATGAACGGGCTGTGGGGCGAGGTCGGGCCGGCGTCCTCGTGGAGGCAGTTCATGAAGGCCTACTACGGCTCCAAGAAGCCCGCCGATTGGGCGCGCCCGGCCGACGTGGTGCAGATGGCGCTCTGCAAGCTCACCGGGCAGCCCGCGCCCGCGGACGTGGCGCCCGAGCTGGCGATCCAGGACCTAGCGGTCAAACCGGATCCCGCCCTGCCCCTCGCCAGCTGCGGAACACCCACCCCGGCCGGCGGGGCGCCTCCAGGCGGCGCCGCGGGGCTCCCAGGCGCGCTGCCGTCGCTGCCCCCGCTTCCGAGCACTTCGCCACCGCCGATCGTACCCTAGGTGCCAGACTGAACGGTCCTTGACGCGTCGCGCGAAAGCGCCTTTACTCAGGTGATGGTGCGCCGCCCGAGCGAGACGTCGAAGGGGAAGGACGAGCCTGACCTCCCGCCCAACATTTTCGTCATCGGCCTCCTCCACGACCTCAAGCGGGGCGGCTATAGCTGGCAAGCCTGGGGCGCGTTCTGGCGTGCCTCCTGGATCCGGTCGATGCAGATCTTTGGGATGAACGAGGAGCTGCGGGCATCCTGGCTGCGCTTCACGGTCGCCGGGGTGTTCGGCATCGTGCTGGCAAGCCTGGCGGTGTTTCGCTCCTTCGGCCTCACCGATGCCATCTGGTTCATCGCAACCAGCCTCGTGGGCTGGGGCGTGCTGATGTTCGATCTGGCCCTGCACCTCGGGCTGATGGTCAACCTCGAGTCTGGCGAGCTGCAGCAATCGCTCGGCTGGCCGAACCGCCTCACCGAGCTGCGAGGGCTGGCGGCGGTCTGGGTCGCCTGGGGCGCGCATTGGGCCAGCGGCGGCGTCTACATCCCACTGGTCCTCGTGTTCGGGCTGGCGGCGTTCACGGATCTACTGGACGGCTGGCTGGCCCGCCGTCGCCATGCCTCGACCCGCTGGGGCCGGCTCTACGACCCCTTCATGGACGGGCTCTTCTTCAGCGTCGCCGCGATCTCGCTGGCCGTGATCGGCATCCTGCCGCAGTGGCTGGCCGCGCTCGTCACGCTACGCTACGCCTTCCCGATCGTGGGCGGCATCACGTTCCTGCTGATCCGCCGCCGCACGCTTCGGGTCCGCCACACGCCCTGGGGACGAGCCTCGTCGGCGGGGATCGCGCTGACTGTCTTTGCGGCGGCGGCGGCCGCCGCGCTCGGGCTGCCCTTCCACGTCATTGCGCCGCTCTTCTACCTGGCCGTCGGGCTCACGGCGCTGGGTGCGTTTGTGACCATCTTGATCAAGGGCATCGAGCAGATTTAGCTGGCTGGACCCATCGTCGCTGTCGTCCTGATCGGCCTCGGTATTGGCCTACTGCTCTGGTGGGGCACCCGCTTGCCGCCGACCCGTCCGCGTCCGGGCAGCCGTCACCGCGGGGAGACACTGATGGACGTCCACAAGCGATGGCAAAAGCGCCGGCGCCAGCGGTAAGGCGGCCGCCCCTCGCGGGAACTGAATGTCGCCTCGCGATGTACTTGAGGCGATGAGGCTCGCCGTTATCGCGTGTGTGCTCGCCACATTGCTCGCTGGCTGCGGGCAGAGTTCGGCGTTGCTTCCTTCGTCGAGTCCTCAGGCGACGGCGAATGCCGCCACGTTGCTGGCGCGACCGCTGAAGCTGCCGGCGGTGCGGTCGGGATCAGCGTGTCCGGTGACACCCGTCGTCAGCCGGAAACTCGGCATCGGAGATCCGCGCGGTCACGGACCCTTCTACCTGGGTGGGCCGATGCCGCATGGCCATTTCCCATGGAACAAGACCGTCTGGGTCCTCGCGGACGGCGCCCGCGGGCCAGTGCTATTTCGCGGCGGTCGTGTGGATGGAAGCGGCTCGCTCAAGTTCAGCGGGAGTCCCGCGGATCACTCGGACACGGGGGTCACGCTGTCATCTGGAGGCGGGGTGAGCGCCACCTTCTATGAGCGCGTGATCGATCTGGGGACCGAAGACGCCTTGTCCATCTACCCGGCGACAATCGGTTGCTACGCTCTCCAGGTTGATGGCCCCTCATTTGAGGACGTCGTAGTCATCACCGCCGACTGACCGTCGGGCCAGTTGCTCAGGCGGTCGGTCGTACACCCCCGCCGGCGGCGCGTTCATGAAAATAATGGAGGATCTGTACAGAGCCCTCCAGCCGGCGCTCAACCCGCTGGTCGGGGATGCCACCGATCTCGTCGTCCTCGCCGATGGTTAGTGTCTGTTGCGGGCGGACGTTGTCCCAGATCTGCCGCACGGTAGCGAGCGGGGCGTTCCACGGCACGTACACGTAGCGTCGGTCGGGAACCTTTCCGCGCGCGTCGCGCTCGGCTCGGCCGAACACCTCCTGCGCGGTGCGGTCATTGAGGTACGGGTCGACCACCTCCATCAGGTTCGGCGGGCCGCTGCGACGTGATGGAGCCCCCTCATAAAGGAAGACGATCGGTTGTCCATGGGCAGCGGTCGCGGCGGCATCGACGATCGCCTCCGCCTCCACCGGCTCGTGAGACAGGATGGCAAGCACGTTGCAGGGGCGCATCCGCCGGCCCCGCGCGATCATCACGATCGGATGCTGTTCGCGATGGACATGGGGGAAGACAGCCGGTAGGCCATGGTGCTGCTCGAGGTAGTACGTGGTCACCGCAATGATCATCCCCACCAACGTGATCCCGCCGCCAAACAGGGTGGCGAGCGGCTTGGCGAACAGGTTCGTCGTCCAGGCCAGGGTCACCAATGCGGTGGTCAGGACTCCCACATAAAATGCCACCCCTCGCCAGTGGTCGTGCCATCTCACGATGTCAAGCGCAATACATGTCATTGAAAAGGCGCCGAGCAGTCCAAAGGCATAGAGGTCGCCGAGAAGCCCGACGTTGGCCCGCGACAGGATGACGATCGCGACCGGAATACCGACCGCCAGGCCGATGGCAACGGTCGGTGTGTCCCGCAGCCGGTTGCGCCGCTCGACGATCCGCGGCAGAAACCGCATCTTGGAAAGCGCCAGAAAGACGTGGTAGCTGCCGATCAGCGCGGTGTTGCTGGCGAAGACCAAAAGGAGCGAGGCACTGATGGCGACCGACCACGAAAGCCACTGGCCCGCGGCATAGCCTCCGAGCAAGGACACGAACTGATTGGGGTCCGCGTTCTTCGCATTCGAGAGTAGCGTGGTCGACCACAGCGTCAGGAGCGGGCTCGTCAGCCCGATCGTGATCACCACGAGGAGCATTGCCCGACGTGCCACCTTCTTTCGCGGCTCGGCCATCGCCGGCGAGAGCTGCGCGATGCTCTCCAGTCCGGAGAATGCCAGAAACGCGCCGGCATAGCCGGTCAATAGGGTCAGCGGCGTCAGGTGAGGCCCGGAGAACATGCGTGGAAAGGTTTCGCCGATATGCGCCGGCCCGACGTGGATGATCACCGCGACGACCGTGGCAAGCTGCGCCGCGCCCGCCAGGACGGCGAAAACGAGGCTGGTTTTGGCGCTGGCACTGATGCCGGCCCAGTTGAGAATGGCCAGGAGCACCAGCGAAACGACGGTCGCCTCGACCAGCACCGACTTGAGCGGTCCGACGATGATGCTGAGGTAGATGACCCCCGACAGCGCGCTCAGTGCCGCGGTCAGAAAGTAATCGACCAGTATCAGAGGCCACCCAGCGCCCCCGCGAGCGGATGGATGGCGCGGGTGGCAACCGTTACCACGCCGCCACCCTCCGGATAGCGGGCCGCAACCTCCGCGTATTTGACGGTCAACAGGATGAAGACGGCCAGCGTCATCGACACGAAGAGCGCCGCATGCGCGCCGACCTGGTTGAAGAGGATCCCGGGCGTGTAGTAGACGGAGGTGCCGATGTCGGCAAAGACCACGCCCCAGCAGAGCAATGGGCCGAGGGGGCGACCGTGATGCCGCCGTGCGACGTTCAGCGCTGTTTCCGGCTGAGCGGCCATGGCTTCGTCAAACAATAGGCTGTCTAGCGCGGGCCACAGAATTGCCAAACCGAACGTAGGGCGATCGGGCACTAGAATGCGTTCGGTGCGATTTCGGCAGCTCGCCACCATGGGGCTGGTCCTCGCCTGCGCCGCTTGCGCGACGGCACCATCCCCGGGGGGAGCCGCCAGTATCAAGGTTGGCGCGGTCTTCCCTCTGACCGGGCCGCAAGCCCCGCTCGCGAAGCAGGAATACGCCGGCGTCCAGATTGCCCGCGATCTCGCCAACGCCGACGGCGGGGTCGCCGGCGCGCCCATCGCTTTGATCACGAAGGAGCTGACATCGGAGGCCGATGCGGCCGGCCGCGCGCAGGAGCTGCAGGCTCAGGGCGTCCAGGCCATCCTGGGCTCGTACTCGAGCAGCCTTTCAATCCCTGTCAGCGTCGAGGCCCAATCGCGCGGGCTCCTCTACTGGGAAGCTGGCGCCGTGGCGGACCAGCTGACCGGTCGGGGCTATCCACTCGTCTTCCGCGTCGGGGCGACCGGCCAGAACCTCGGCACGATGGCCAGCCACTTCGCGGCGGTCGTGCTCGCGCCGCGGCTCAACATGTCGGCCTCGAGCCTTCGGATGGCGATTGTCCACAACCAGGATGGCTACCCGACCTCGGTGGCGTCGGCTGTCGCCCAACAGGCTGCGCTCGATGGCATCCAGATCGTCGCGACCGTTGTCTACGACGCGCACGGGCCCGACTGGGCCTCTGTCCTGACTCAGGTTCGGGCTGCGAGGCCCAACATCCTGGTGCTCTCCTCGTACATCGCCGACGGCGTCGACTTTCGGCGTGCCATGCTGAAGAATGGCCTTCATGTCGACGCCTTCATCGGCTCGACGATGGCCCAATGCGTTCCGGACTTCGGCGCGATGCTGGGCGCCGATGCCATCGGCGTCTTCGCCGCGGATCGGCCGCCGCACGGCTTCAACCCCAGCGCCCTGAACGAGACCGGGCGGGCGATCTACGCGCGCTTCGCGGCCGCCTACCGGCGCGAGTTCGGCAGTGACCCCAGCGAGGAATCGTTGGCAGGCTTCAGCGCCGCCTGGACCCTGTTCCACTACGTAATGCCGCGCGCCCATGACCTGGGTGCCGGCGGTATGGCGGCAGCCGCCCGCAGTCTCGACCTGCCCGACGGGACGCTGGCGAACGGTGCCGGGGTCAAGTTTGCGGCCACCCCGGAGGCGATGGGGCAAAACACGCGGGCCGCGAGCGTCATCTGGCAGTGGCAGGGTGTCCGCCACAGTGTGACGGTGTACCCGCCGGTGTTCGCGACCGGCTCACCGGACTTCATCCCGCTGCCGCGGTGATCCAGGTCCGACTCGCCGCGCCGCGGCGGGCCGCGCGGGTCACCGGCTTGATCCTGGGTGCCGCGCTCGTCCGGGCGCTGCTGTTTCCGCTTGGGGACCTGTTCAGTACGATCATCTTCGCCGGCTGTCTTCTTGCCATCACCTGGTTTGGCAATTTCTCTCCCCCGTTCGCGGGCGAGGGTCGGGTCGGGGCTCTGGCCAGGGCGGGGGCCATGGGCACTGTGCGAGCGCTGGTGGCGGGCCTCATGGTCGGGGCGATCCTGTTGGCGCCGGTCGCGACCGGGTCGCTCAGCTCGCGACCGTGGGGTGCGTTCTTACCCTGGGCTGCGATTGCCACACTGGTCGCCACACTCGAGGAGACGTCGATTCGCGGCGTGCTCTATCGGCGATGGGAGGGTGAAGCTGGCACCGTGGCTGCCATCGTCGTGGGTGCCGCCGTTTTCGCCCTGATCCACCTTCCCCGGTATGGACTTGGGGCCATGCCGCTGGACGCCGCCGTCGGGCTCGCGCTCGGTGGCCTTCGGGCGCTGACCGGGCGCGTGTGGCCCTGCGTCGTGGCCCATACCGTGGCCGACTGGGGTGCCTGGTTCTGGGCATGACCGCGCGGCGCGCCGGGTTGCTTGCCCTCACTTTGGGGCTGATCGCCGCGGCCCTGCTCCACGGCCGGGTCGCCGCCCCGCCGATCTACGACGGCATCATCGTGCCGCCCGAGCCCTATCGGTGGGAGTCGCCGCCCCCCAACCTGGCGGCCGGCAACAAGCCGCCGCTACCCGGCGACACAACGCTGCCGGTGCAGAACGGCCAGGTCGCCGGTGGCGGCGTCCAGACCGGCGACAACCAGGTCGTGATGTATTTCGGTCCCGGCGCGTTTAAAGCGCCTGCCGGGGCGACAAGCGTGAAGTGCACGATCGAGCCCGACCCGAATCCGCCAGCCCCGCCGGCAGGCGTCGAGATCCGTGGCAATGTCTACCGGGTTACGTGTGTCGGCGAACCCGGCGGCGGGCCGGTCACGGTCGTCTCGGCTTATCACCTGACGATGCGGTTCCCACCGGGCGCCTTCAAGGAGATCGAGTACAACGACGGCAGTAGCTGGCGCCCGCTGCCGACCCTGATCGCCCCCGGCGGCGACCCGTACGCCAGCGTCAACGCGCCCGGCTTCGGCGAGTACGCGGCGACCGCGCCGACAGGCGCGCCGGGCCCGAGCGTCTTTTCAGACCTCGGCCGCTATCTCGAGTTCTTCGGCATCCTGGCGTTCGTGATCCTCTTTGGGGCGATCGCGATCTTCCAGGAGATCCGCCGCCGACGGCACCAACAATCGGCGAAGCCACGAATGACTAAACCCCGCCAAAAGCGCTAGCGCGCATTCGGTATCGTGATCCTGTGAATCCACTTCATGCCAGCCTGACCTTGACCAGCTGGACATGGGAGCCAACCGTACTCGCCGGGTTGCTGGCTCTGGCCGGTGCCTACATCTGGTTGTTGCGCAGGGGGTCGTCGGCATCGTGGTCGCCGCTCGCGCGGGTGTATTTCTCGGGCGGGTTGCTGACACTCTTTCTCGCCCTGGCCTCCCCGATCGATACCGGTGGCGATCGCTACCTCTTCAGCCTGCACATGCTCCAGCACCTGCTGCTGGCGATGATCGTTCCGCCACTGTTGCTGCTCGGCATGCCTGCGCAATGGCGGGCCTTCAATCGGTTCCGGGTGTCGCCGCTTGCGGCGAACGTGATCTTCAACCTGGTGCTGGCCGCCTGGCACCTGCCGTTCCTCTACGAGGCGACGCTGCGGAATGAACCGCTGCATGTCCTCGAGCACATGACCTTCCTCGCGGCGGGGGTCCTTTTCTGGTGGCCCCTCCTGGTACCGGCGGACCGCCGGGACGCCATGAGCATGATGGGAAAAATCGCGTACCTCGGCTTTGCCGGCGTGCCCCCGACGATCCTGGGCCTCGCGTTCATCCTCTCGCCGGTCGTGATCTATCCCTTCTATGCCGCCGCGCCGCGAGTGACGCCACTCTCGCCGCTTGACGACCAGCTGATCGCCGGGCTGGTCATGTTCGGCCTGGGAAACCTGATCTACTTCGCGGCCATCTGGGTGATCTTTTTCCGACTCGATGACAAAGCTGCCACAGCTGGCGATCGAGCGATGGTCGAGGTCGAGAGCCCTGCCACAATGAGGCGATGAAGGCACGGCCGTCGGCGACCGAGGCGCTGCATACCTCGGGATACCGGCTGACGATGCAGCGCCAGCTGGTCTGGGACACGCTGCGGCAGAGCAAGAAGCACCTCAGCGCCGAGGACATCCTGGCCCAGATCCGCCGGCAATATCCCCGCTTCAACCTGGCGACGATCTACCGCTGCCTCGAGGTGCTGGAAGAGCTGGGTCTCGTCAAAGAGACCCGGATCCGGGACCGCGCCTACTACGAGCTAGCCGAAGAGGGGACCGATCACTACCACCTGGTCTGCGACCAGTGCGGCTCGACGCTGCACATCGAGGGCGACCACATGGTGCCGGTGCTCCACCACATCACGGACGAACATGACTTCGTGGTGAGTAACGCCGATCTCGTCGTGCACGGCCGCTGCGCGCGCTGCCAGGCCAAAGCGTCGCGGACTCGCTAGCCACCCAACTGCGAAGATAGGGACCGATGGCTGAGCCGGAGCCTGTCCGCCAGACGCAACCGCTGCACGAGTCCGATGCCGACAAAGGCGGGCTTGGCCGGTCCCTTCGCGACATCATCCTCGGCGGCCAGGACGGCCTGGTCAATGTCCTGGGGCTGGTGCTCGGCGTCGCCGCCGCGACGGCGCAGCTGCGGATCATCCTGGCGGCGGCGCTAGCCGCCACCTTCTCGGAGTCGATTGCCATGGCCGGCGTGATCTATACCGCCACCCTGGCGGAGCGGGATTACTACATGGCGATGCTGGCTAAAGAGCAACAAGAAGTCGAGGAGCTGCCCGACGTCGAGACGGAGGAGGTGCGCCAGATCTTCCGCGACAAGGGCCTGCATGGCGAGGTGCTGGAGCGCGTCGTGAAAGAGATCACCAGCGACAAGAAGGTGTGGGTGGAAACGATGATGCGCGATGAGCTCCATCTCATGCCCGGTGCCGGTACGAACGCGGTTGGCCGTGCGCTGGTCACCGGGTTCTCGACCCTGATCGGCTCGCTGATTCCACTGATCCCGTTTCTGTTCGTACCGCTCTTTGGGATCTCCGTGACCGCGGCCACCATCATGGCGGTGCCGCTGTGTGCCGGGGTGCTGTTTGCCGTCGGCGCCTACAAGGCGCTGACGCTCGTTGGCGATTGGCGAATCAGCGGTCTTCAGATGACGATCATCGGCATGGTCTCCGCCGCGGCGGGCTACGGAATCGGACGCCTTTTGCATGTGAGCGGCGCCTAACGACCAGGCTACAAGCCGGCGGGGAAAGTGAAGGGCTGCGGACCGGGTGACGTGCCGCCAACGTCGAGCTGAATCAGCGTGTGCGCGTTGAGGGGGATCGATCGTGGATCCCCGTTAAAGGGCCGGCCGTCGACGTAGGCGGTGACGGTCCCGTGTGCCGGCCCGACCTGCGTCGCGCTCAACGGCTGGTTCCAGATATCGAAGTAGTTGCCCAGCGTGTAAACCCGCTGGCTTGGTGACTCGACATGGATGATCCCGTCCGCCGTGTGGGAGTGCAGCCAGTAAAAGCACGTGCCCGAGACCACGAAGGGGCCCGCCGAGGTCTGAACCGTCTGCGTTGGCGGAACGATGCCGATGCCTTGCGGGATGATGCGTGGCCTGCCATTCGTGTACACCGCCAGATGGGCATGGATGTGGTACACGACCTGCTCTGAGGTGTCGCAACTGATGGCGTCGACGGCCTGCCCCTGCGCCTGCTCGTCCGTTCCCGCCAGGAGTGTAAGGCTGTTGTTGGGCAGCTGGTTAACGACGATCAACGCCGCCAGGATGAGGAGCGCGGCGATCGTCCCGGCTATGAAGGCCAGCCGGCGGCGATTCGGCTTGGTCCGTCGGCGTGGCGTCCCAACTCGCCCCGAATTCGTTCGTCCCTGAGCGGCCCGTGCTGGCCCGGGCTGAGAGCCGCTGGCGACCCTCTTTCGCTTGCCTTTCTTGCTCACGCGATCAGTATTGCTACCCGCGGTGAACTCTGATCAATCTCTTACGGAACGCGGGTTATACTCCGGGCGATGAGGCGATTCCCCACGGGGCGCCTGTTTGCCACGTTCGTGCTCGCGGCACTGCTCGAGCCGGTCGGTCATGCCGCGGCCTACGCCCTCCGCTACGGTCCATCGATGGCCTGGAAAGTCCAGTCCCAGGGCAGTCACGCGTACTACCCGAGGATCTTCTCGCTGAGCGCGCTCTCGTTGCTGGTCGCACTCGCCCTTGCCCTGATCGCGGTGGTGTCGATCCGCCTGATCCTTGGCAATCGCCGGGTCTCGACGACGGGGCTGCGCGGCACGTTTCTGGTGCTGGCCATGGTTCAGTGTTCGCTCTTTGTCAGCAAGGAGACGCTGGAGGCGCTGTCGGTCCGGATGACGCCTGACGTCGCGGCGATGCTCATCCTTGCCATCTGCGTCCAACTCCCCCTGGCGGCGCTGGCGGCGTGGGTGGTGGCCTGGCTGCGGGCGTACCTCGCCCTGGGCGCAGAGGCGATGCGGGTCATCTTCGCCGTTCACGTACGCGTGCCGGCCAGGCCGCTGGCCATTCGAGCGCTTCCCTCCCCGGTATGGCCGGTCGACCTTCGCGACCAGCGATGGTACCGGCGTCGCGGTCCGCCCCGCTCGATCTGACGTGACGTCGGCCGCGCTCGGGCGCGGCATGAAACATCATCCGTCAAGGAGAGCATCATGCGCAGGTTCATTCCGTTCCGTCTGCTTTCGGCCGCCGGTGTCGCGACCGTCGTCGCGCTGGCCGCCGTCGTCCCCGCGTCGGCTCACGAGGTGCGCACCGTCGGCGCCTACCAGTTCACGGTTGGCTGGCTGCACGAGCCAGCTTATGCCGATGAGCAGAACGCGATTCAGTTCCTGCTCAAAGACTCGAAGGGCAACCCGGTCAGCGACCTGGGGGATACCCTCAAGGTCGAGGTGATTTACCAGGCGCAGAAGATGCCCGCGCTCAGCCTGACGGCGACCTACGATCCGGATACCGGGCTCGGCATGCAGGGAGAGTATCTGGCCAGCCTGATCCCCACCCGAGCCGGCAATTACACGTTCCATTTCACGGGCACCGTCAAGGGCCAGGCCGTCGACCAATCGTTCACGTCCAGCCCCACCACCTTTGATGCGGTGAAGGAGCCGACGGCCGTCGAGTTTCCCGCACAGGATCCAAGCCGCGGGCAAATCGCCCAGAAGCTCGACCGGATCGATCCCAGGATTACCGCGGCCCAGGGGACGGCAAAGAATGACGCCGAGCTGGCGCGCAACCTGGCGATCGCCGGCATCGTACTCGGTGCGCTGGGGACCGTGGCCCTGATCATCACGCTGACTCGCGGCAGGAGGGCGGCGGCCCGCTAGCGTGCGCCGATTCGTTACCGCGGTCCTGCTCTCGCTGACCGGTGTGCTCAGCGCCGGCATGGGCGCCGACGCGCACGCGCTGATGAGCTCGTCGACGCCGGCCGATGGCGCGAACCTCGAGCGTGCCCCCACGCAGGTGAGCATCACCTTCACGGAGTGGCCGGACCCACGCCTGTCGGTTATTCACGTCCTCAATGTCGGTGGCCGGCGGCTGGAAAGCAGTGGCGTGCGCCCTGTGCCGGGTGACCGCTCCACGCTGACCGTCGCGTTGCCGTCTCTCCCCAATGGCGTCTACACCGTCACCTGGACGACGGTCTCGGCCGTCGATGGTCACGTGGCCGGTGGATTCTTTGCCTTCGGGGTCGGTGCGTCGCCAACGGGCTCATCCCCGCCTGGCGGTGCGGCGGCACCGTCGACGCCCCCGCCGTCGCCACTCGGCATTGCCGGCCGCTGGCTTTTTTACGTGGGTCTCGCTGTCTTGCTGGGTGGGACCTGGATTTCATTGTTCGCCTTCCGGGCTCCGTCACGACGGCTGCTCACGATGGCGGGCGCCGGCGTCGGTGTGGCAGTGATCGGCCTCGCGGTCGCCGCCGAGGCGGAACGGGAGGCGGCGTCGGTCACCTTGGGAGACTTCGTCTCCACCTCGCTCGGCGGAAACCTGCTCGAACAGGTCGTTCCCATCGCGCTCGCTGGGGTCGCCCTGGCCGTGGCCTGGCGATGGCGCGCCCCCAACAATCGCGTCGTGCTCGGCGCGGCGGGCGCCCTCGCATTGGTCGCCATCTTTACCCACGTCCTGACCACGCACGCCAGCGCGAGCCATGTGGCCTGGCTGATGTTCCCGGCTCAATGGGCTCATCTGACGGCCTTTTGCGTCTGGATCGGCGGACTGAGCGCGTTGCTCATCGGTGTGCGCGGTCTGCCGCGCGACCTCGCCGCGCGCGCGGTCCGACGATTCTCCTTCGTCGCCGCGTTCGCGCTGGTCGCGGTCGGGGTCACCGGCGCCCTGCGGGCCATCGATGAGGTCGGAGCATTATCGCGCCTCTGGTCGACGGTGTTCGGCGGTCTGGTGCTGGTCAAGGTCGGCCTCTTCGTCGTCCTCGCGGGGCTGGGGGCGATCAACCGCTACCGCAACGTGCCGAGGGCCGAATGGAGCCTGACCGGTCTGCACCGGGTCGGCCGGTTCGAGGTCGCCGTCGCGGCTGTCGTCATCGGGGTGGCGGCGGTGCTTACCGCCCTGCCGCCGCCGAGCTATACATCGGCCACGGCCGCGTTACCTCCGCAGCAGGTCGTGGTCGATGGCCACGATCAGGGGACCACGGTCAGGGTGCGACTGATCGCCATACCCGGATATCCGGGCTCTAACCGTTTCACCGTCAGCATCCGCGATTACGACACCGGCCGGCCGGTCGACGCCACAAGGGTCGCGCTGCGGTTCGCGTTCCCCGGGCGCCCCAATGTTGGAGAATCGACGCTCGAGCTCAAGCCGAAAGGCAATGGCTCCTACAGTGCGACCGCACCGACCGTCGCACTGGCGGGTCGATGGAGCGTGACGGTGGTGGTCGAACATGGCCTCGATTCGGCCGAGGTGCCCCTGATGGTTACGACGGCGGCTCCACCGGAGCGCATCAGCGCACAGGTCATCGCCGGCCTGCCGACGGTCTACACCGTTGAGCTGTCGAAGGGTCGGTCGCTGCAGCTCTATGTCGATCCGGGGACGGCGGGCAACAATGCCGTGCACGCCACGTTCTTCCAGGGAAACGCCGAGCTCCCAATGACCGATGGGACGGTCATCAGCGCAACGCCCGCAACTGGACCCACCCTTGACCTGCAGGCATCGCGCTTCGATAAGGTTGGACACTTCATCGGCCAAGGTGCGCTCGGCGCTGGACGCTGGCGGTTCGATATCACCGCTACGTCGGCGGATGGCGACACCTACCAGGCTAGCTTCGAGGAGACCATCAAATGAACAAGCGGCTGCTCGCCGCGGTCACCGGCGCGATTGTCACCCTCTCCGCCTGCAGTCTGCCGCTGATCGGCCAAACGCCGACGCCGAGCCCGAGTGCGAGCGCGCGGCCCAAGTCGACGGCGACCCTCACGATCGCGCAGCCGTCTGCCAACACCGTGGTGACGACCGCCACGCTTCACGTGGAATTCCACCTGGCCGGGGCCCGCATCGTCGACGTCACGACCAAGAACCTGACCCCAGATACCGGCCACATCCATCTCTCCATCGACGGCCGCCTGATCTCGATGAATTATCAACTGTCACAAGACGTCTCCATGCAGCCGTTTGCGCCCGGGCCGCACGTGGTGCAGGGCGAGTTCGTGGCCGCCGATCACATCCCCTTCGACCCGAGGGTGATCACCAAAGTCATCGTCGAATATCAGCCTGCCCCAACGCCATCGCCTTGATTCGAAGGGCTGGCCGTTGGCCCAGCTCCTCGCCCCAGCGGGGTAGGACGGCCATCAGAAGATCACTGCCATGTTGTTGAAGTCGGCCCAGTTGGTTTCGAAGAGCGCCTTACTGACCCAGTACTGGGTGCCATGCAGCGGATCGTTGACCCGGACCTGAGTCGGGGATACCCCACTCAAGACGACCGAGTGCTCGGCATACGAATACCTCACGGCGCGGCCGTCCCAGGCGGTCCACGTTCCAACGAACGTGCGGATCCAGTTGGTCTCGATCCAGACCTGGACCGCGTGGCCGGTGGCGAGCGCCTGATAGACGGTGTCCGGTGCATACCCCTCACCACCGATGGCGTTAGTCAGGCCCTTGCTCTGCGCGATCGCCGTGATCACCGGGTAGTACACGCCGTATCCCGTTGGGATCCAGTCGCTGCCGTTGACGTTGCCGACGAATTGGCGGTAGGGATCACCCCAACGAAGGACGGTGTGACTCGGTCCCATGACCGGCGCCCGCAGGTCAGGACTTTCGAGCGCGAAGAGCGCGTCCTGACTGTAGTAATAGCCGTAGGTCGCCAGCCCCATTTGCAACGCGGCCGTTTCGCAGTCGAGCACCATGGTTTGGCGGATCACCGGAACCGGGATGGTGAACACCGACTGCGGCGGGGCTGGCGTTGCCGTTGGCCGGGCCGTCGGCGCAACCGTCGGAACAGCCGTCGGCGAATCGGTTGGCGCAGTCGTCGGCGTGGCGCTCGGCGTGGTGGTGATTGGGCTTCGGTCGGGCGTTGAACCACCCGAGTCGGCGACCGCCGTCTGGCTCCCGAGCGACGACAACAGGCTATTGCGGACGATGCCAGTTGCCCCGATAACAACACCGACCAGGAGGACGGCTACACCAAGCCGTCGCGTGCGAGTCGAGGTCAGCGAACGAAACACCGATCGCTTTCGAGTCGAGCTCTGCGGATTCATTTTTGCTTCCCTCCGAGTGGGTTTGATCGCACCTTGATCGTCCGGCCGGAGGGCTGGGCCAAACATCCGAGGAATCACGCAGCGGATACCGAAAAAAGAAAGAGGCGCCGGGGGGAACGGCGCCTCGAGGGAAGGGAAGTGGGCTAGATCAGTTCGCGGCGTGTGCCCTGGGCGAGGGTGCGACAAGCTTCAGCGGTGTGTATTTGGCCACGACATGAAACGTCTCGGTTTCCACCGCTACGGTGCGGGTTACCAAGCCGATCGACGTAAGCGCATCGATGGCCAGGAAGCCGAGTACGAGAGCAAGTGCGACGACGACAATCGCCAGCAGATGCGGGAGTTGAAACGGATGCTCCTGGATCCGCGTAGTCGTGGCCATCATCTTGTCTCCTCAGGTGCGCGATGCCTAGGCGGCCGCACCGCAAGCGACGAACGTCGCGTAGATGCTCGTCTCTTTCCGGCCGGCGCAGACGGAGTCATCGACGAGGAGCGCGTGATTCCGCTGCACAACCCAGAGGTCCACCGTTTGACGACCGCCGAACAGCTTGACGTGGGCGATGCCAGCGTCCGGGCTCATGATCTCGGCCGTAACGACGCGCGTGTCTGACGGATTCTGGGCGCGGGCGAGCGTTTGGCGCAACTCAGTTAGGCGAGCCTTCAGCCGGTCGGTGTAGGGGCATGCGCTGACGTTCCCGTCGAGACCGCAGACCCCGTAGCGCCCATCCTGCGCCAGCTTCGGAAACACCTGCTCTGCCAGCGCAGCGATTTGCTGCGTGGTCACGGAGCCAGATGGACTTGGTGTAGCGGCAGGCCCTGCGGTCGACTGGGATGGCCCACACGCTGACATCACCGCGGCCACGCCCGCGAACAGAACGATGATCAACTTGCGCATTTGTTTACCTCCCGAGCTATCAATTCGGCAATTCCGCCCATCAGACGCACGAAATTGGGCTTGCGGCGCAGACGCCCTTCGAGCGATGAACACGTTGGTTTCGAGGTTAGGGTCGAAAACGGTGGGCGCCATCCGTGGAGCCACGGACGATCTACGTAGTCGGGGAGGGGGAGTGCCAGCGACGGGCGCAGACTGCGGGGCCCTCCATTCTTTCGCCGCGACGTTGTGTGGCCGGCCCGTTAGGCCGCGGATTACGTAGTAGATCAGTACTGACCCGGATTTTTCTCGCTTCTCACAGACCTACGTTGGCCTCAATCAAGACACAGGAGGCGAGAAAAATGCGTCGCCAGGAAACGACCCAAGCTCCGACGGGACATCTAGACGCGCAGTTGGCCGAGCTGATCGAGCAAGTGTGGGCATCCGAGGCGCAGTGGAGAGTCGACGACCACATTGATGCCGTGATCAAGTACGGCCTGGGAATCCACCTCGCACCTTCCGCAGGAGGGTCGGGGCGGGAGGTGCCGCAGGCGTGAGCACCCTTCAAAATCTCCGCCGACGATGGACAGCGGGACTAGCGGCTCTGGGCGCGCTCATCCCCTTGACGGCTGCCGCCACCCCGGTCTTCGCCGACTCGGGCCCGGACTATGCGGCTGTCGACCGTTATGTGCAGGACCAGGTCAACGAGGCGCGCATTCCGGGGCTCGCTCTCGGCATCGTGCACGGGGCCCAGGTGACCCATCTGCAGGGTTTCGGCCGGGCCGACTCCGGGGGACGGCCGGTTACGCCGCAGACGCCATTCATCATCGGATCGATCAGCAAGTCATTCACGGCGGTGGCGGTCCTGCAGCTGGCTGAAGCCGGGAAGGTCGACCTCGACGCTCCGGTCCAGCGGTACCTCCCCGAATTTCGCCTTGCTGATCCGCATGCCTCGGCTGCGATGACGACTCGACACCTCCTCAACCAGACCAGCGGCATCCCTACCTCGGCTGGCATCACGCCCCTCAGCGAGCCGGTCAGCTCGTTAGAAGCCCAGGTTCGGGCCCTGGTGACAGTGACCCCGTCTGCCCAGCCTGGTCGGCAGTACGAGTACTCCAACTCCAACTATGAGGTGCTCGGCCGGCTGGTCGAGACCGTCTCGGGCCAGGGATACGGCGACTATGTCCAGGAGCACATCTTCGCCCCGCTGGGCATGGAGCACAGCTTCGCCTCCCTCGACGCCGCAAAGCGTGACGGCCTGGCGTCGGCGTCGACCCTATGGTTCGGCATGCAGCAGGCCCATGCTCAGGGAGCTGGTTTTCGCTCGGACACGGTCCCGGCCGGCTTTCTGATGTCGTCGGCCGAAGACATGAGCCACTTTGTCGCGGCCCAGCTCAACAATGGGCAATACCCGTCGACTGGAGCGAGCCTCCTCTCTGCCGCCGGGGTCGCGGAGTTGCATCGGCCCGCCGCTGCGGCTGGCTTAAGCGCCCAGGGTGGGTCCTATGCGATGGGCTGGTTTAACGGGCCACGCAGCAATCTACGCGATACCATCTGGCACAACGGCAGCGCCGCCAGCATGCACTCGATAGTCATCATGCTGCCTGCCGAGAACTGGGGCGTGATACTCCTAACCAACGTGGAGTCCATCCTGTACGAAACCCTGGCCCGGATCGACATCATCGCGGACAACGTCGCCAGCCTGCTGACTAACCGGCCCCTCGCCGGCACGTTGGCTGGACTGTACCTAGTCTTCGACGCGGTCGCTGCGCTAGTTATCGCCCTCGCCGTTCGCAACCTCGCGCGCATCGTCCGCGGACGGCGGAAGGTGCGGACCGGCCGGCTGGCGCGGGTCCGGACTGTGTTCTTCCAATGGGTCGTTCCCATCTGGCGCGAGTTCTGGGTACCGGTCGCCATCCTCCTAGGCGTTCCTGCGGCCTTGGGCGCGCCGTGGTTCGGCAACCTGCTCAACGTCGACATTGGCCAGTGGCTCTTCGTCTTTGCCCTTCTGCTTTTGGCGAGCGGCATCGTTCGGCTGGTGTTGGCGATCCGCCGCCCGACCTAGACTGGACGCGATGGCGATCGCCGAACGCGTCAGCTCGATCGGGAACCTGCCGGTCGAGCTGACCAGCTTTATCGGACGGCGCCGGCTGCTGACCGAGGTCAAGGCCGCCTTCGGGAAGACTCGGCTGGTCACGCTTGTCGGGCCAGGCGGCGTGGGCAAGACCCGGCTCGGCCTGCGCGCCGCGGCTGAATTGCGGCGAACGGCCCGTGACGGCGCTTTCTTCATCGACCTGGCCGGTCTTGGGGACGCGCAGCTCGTGCCCAAAGCGGTGATGACCGCGCTCGGTCTCCTTGACCAATCGGGGCAGTGGCCGACGTCGTTGCTGATCGCGTATCTCTCATCGCGCGAGGCCGTGCTCGTCCTCGACAACTGTGAGCACCTGCTCGATCCGGTGGCGGTTCTCGCCGACGTCATCCTCAAGGAGGCGCCCGGCGTTCGCCTTCTGGCGACGAGCCGGCAGCCGCTCGGCATCGCGGGTGAGCAGGTGATCACCGTTCCCCCACTCGCCCTGCCGACAAGCGAAGACGGCAAGTCACGCGAACGCCTTGCCCAATCGGAAGCGATCGCCCTCCTGCTCGAACGAGCGACCGTCGCCGGCGCCGACCTCCAGATCACCGAGCAAAATCAAGGGGCCCTCATCGAGATCTGCCGCCATCTCGACGGCATGCCGCTGGCCCTCGAACTGGCCGCCGTGCGACTGAGGACGCTCGGCGTGGAACAACTCTTGGCAAGGCTGACCAACCGCTTCGCCCTCCTGACCGGCGGCAGCCGTGCTGCGCGTCCTCGCCAGCAAACGCTGCGGGCGACGATCGACTGGAGTTACGACTTCTTGACTGAACCTGAACGGCGCATGCTTCAGCGCTTGGCGGTGTTCGCGGGAGACTTTGGGCTCGAAGCGGTTGAGGCGGTCTGTGCGACTGACGCTGTTCGGGATGCCGCCGTAGACCTCCTCGCCGGACTCGTGGATAAATCGTTCGTGACCAGGGCTGGCTCGAGTGAGGCGGCTCGATACCGGCTACACGAAACGATGCGGGAGTACGCCTTGCTCAAGCTTCGGGAGGGAGGGGCAGAGGACGAGGTACGGGACGCCTTTGTCGCTTTCTACGCCGAGATGGGCCGCCGAGCCCGCGTTGGGGCCGAGTCGCTCAGGCTCCGCGAATGGCTCGAGTGGGCCGATCAAGAAGTTGACAACATCCGCGCCGCACTTCAGTACTGCCTCCGCGCCGGCCAGTACGCGCTTGGCATCTCGATCGTCGGCTCCCTGGGCTGGTACTGGTCGACCCGGGCTGCCAGCGAGGGCGTCCACTGGCTGGATACATTCCTCGCACATCGAGCCGGTGACCCAGAGCCGCTCGCCCAGGCGCTCTTTTCGCGTGGCTTCCTGGCGATGTTGCAGGTGGATCCGGCGAGCGCCCGGCCCATCCTCGCGGATGCCGAAATCAAGGCACGTGAGGCCGGCAATTCGACAATGCTGGTGCGCGTTTTGGCCGTGACGGCCATCGTTCGCGATCTGGAGGGCGATGTCCCGGCGGCCACGTCGATACTCGGGGAGGCCCTCCGCATGGCCGGCGCGTTGGGTGATCCTGACGCCACCGCCGCCGCCACCTTCGCCGAAGGGTTCAACGCGCTTGCATCAGGTGAGATGGAGCGGGCGCACGCGGTCTTCCTCGACGCGGCGCGATCCTGCCGCGAGCGTGGCGATCTCTACATGTTGGATTTCAACCTGATGAATGTCGGTTTCACCAGCCTCTTAGGCGATCGCGCCACCGACGCCAAGCCAGCTCTCGAGGAGGCCGTGAAGATTGCGCGGGATCTCGACGACCGCGTAGCCATGTTCTCGCTCCTCCTTGGCCTCGGCTGCCAGGCGGCGGCGACGCGAGACGCGCAACGCGCGGCGCGGCTGATCGGGGCCGCCGAGACCGTGCGTACAGAGAGTGGCGTTCAACTCAGCGGCTTGCTGGTGCCACTCCTCGCGCAGGCGCGCGAGTCGGCGATCGCGGTCCTCGGTGGGCCGGCGTTCGCAGCGGAGGTGGAGGCCGGTCAACGAATGAGCCGGACGGCCGCCATCGCTTACGCCCTGGGCGAGAAGAAAGAGCGCGCCGGGGAGGACCGTGCCAGCGCCGAAGTAGCCGCCAGTCCCCTGGCCAGGCGCGAGCAACAGGTCGCTCAAATGGTCGCTGAGGGTCTTAGCAACAAAGCGATCGCGTCTCGGCTCTTTCTATCGGAACGCACCGTCGAAACACACATCTCCAACATCCTCAACAAGCTCGGCATCAATTCCCGGGTTCAGATCGCGAATTGGGTACTCCATGACGCGTGACCACTACGTACCCAGTGCGTGCTTTCGCCGATGTTCCTCAGTCGTCGGTGAGCAATGATCGGGACATGCCGCATTACATCGTCGAAATCCGGCTCCCGGGCGTTGGCCGGTCGGAAGTCGCCCGTGTCGCCCGCGTGCTCAAGTCGGCGAACGACCGCCTCGCCAACATCGCGCGGGTCGTGACCGCCTCGGTCGGGCGCGACGATGGACGGCTCGTCTGCACGGTGGAAGCACCAACCGCTGACGCGGTCCGCTATTTGATGAGTACCGCTCTTCTTCCGTCCGGCCGGATCGGTGAGATCACGACGGTCCTGGGACCGCCCGATATGGGACCTGATCTGGAGAATCCGGGCCCTGCGATCGTGATGGAACCGTAACGGGTTCGCTATTGCGAACGATTCGCAATAAGATATAGTTGGTGCTCGGATGGCGACGGCGCGCGCGGTTTTTCGAAGCTGGCGGACGACCTCGATGACCTCCGTCTCCTGGCGACTGACCGGCCTCTTCGGCAGCGTCGCCCTGCTGCACCTGGCTGGGTGGGGCATCATGCTGCTCCTGGTCGCGCCGCGCTTTCCCGTGATGCTCGGCCTGGGGGGCCTGGCCTACGCGTACGGCCTACGCCACGCGTTCGACGCCGATCACATCTCGGCGATCGACAACACGACGCGCAAGCTCCTCCAGGAAGGAAAGAAGCCGCTCGGCGTCGGGTTCTTCTTCTCGCTCGGTCACTCGACGGTCGTGTTCTTGATCGCGCTTGCGCTCGGCTTCGCCACCCAATTCGTGGTCACCAACGTCGTCAGCGCCAACGGCCAGCTGAAGAACGTCGGTGGTCTGATCGGCACCAGTGTGTCGGGCATCTTCCTGGTGCTGATCGGGATCCTGAACCTGATCATCCTGCTCGACATCGTTCGCTTGTTCCGGCGGATGAGGGCCGGCGCGTATGACCGCGAATCCCTCGAGCATCAGTTGATCGCCGGTGGCCTGTTGACGCGACTCTTCGGCCGGCTCTTCAAGTTGATCACCCACAGCTGGCAGATGTACCTGGTCGGTTTCCTCTTCGGGCTGGGCTTCGATACCGCCTCCGAGATTTCTTTTCTGGCGATTTCGGCCGGCGCCGCGGCTCAGCACATTCCGCTCTACGCCCTGGTCTCGCTGCCACTGATCTTCGCCGCGGGGATGTCGTTGATGGATACCGCCGACGGCGCCTTCATGTCCCAGGCATATGGGTGGGCCTTTTCGAACCCGGTGCGCAAGGTTTTCTATAACTTGACGATCACGGCGCTCTCGGTTTTTGTCGCGCTCTTCGTTGGTCTCTTCGAGCTGAGCCAGGTGCTCGTGCAGCAACTCAACCTGCGCGGTGGAGCCTGGGATGCGATCCGCGGGATGGACCTCGGTGTCATGGGCTTCGTCATCGTCGGTGCCTTCATCGTCACCTGGGCCGCCGCCCTGTTGATCTACCGCGGCCTACACGTCGAGGAACGATGGTCGGCGGGACTCCGCCACTAGCCTAGGTCCAGCCATTACGCTGCGATCATGATGCAGGCCATCCTGTCAGCGCTTAACTCGGCCTTCGACATGCTCTGGGAGGTCTTATGGCCCCTGGCACTGGGTTTCATCCTGTCGTCCGTCGTCCAGACCCTGGTCTCACGCAAGGCCGTCGCCCGCACCCTCGGCTCGGACTCTCCGCGCAGCCTCGGATTCGCCACCCTGTTCGGTGCGGCGTCCTCGTCGTGTTCCTATGCCGCCGTGGCGATCGCTCGTTCGCTCTTCCTCAAAGGGGCAAGTTTCCCCGCGGCCATCGTGTTCGAGTTCGCCTCGACCAACCTGGTTTTTGAACTCGGCCTGATTCTGCTGATCCTCCTGGGCTGGCCCTTCCTCGGTGCCGAATTCGCGGGCGGCATCCTGATGATCGTGATCCTAGCGCTGCTCTTTCGCTGGACCCTGCGCCACCCTATGGTCGAGGAGGCGCGGCGGCATGCCGAGCGTGGCTTGCGTGGCCGCATGGAAGGCCACGCCGCGATGGACATGGCGATCACCGAGGGACCCTTCCTCCGCCGCCTCGTAAGTGGTCGGGCATTCACCGCGATCAGCCACAACTTCTGGATGGACGTGACCTCGGTCTGGACCGACATTGGACTCGGCCTGTTGATCGCCGGGGCGCTGGCCGTCTGGGTGCCGAACAGCTTCTGGCAGGGATTCTTCCTGACCGGCCATCCGGTCCTCTCCGAGATCTGGGGTCCGCTCATCGGTCCGGTGATCTCGTTGCTGAGCTTTGTCTGCTCGGTCGGCAACGTGCCCCTGGCCGCGGTCTTATGGAACGGCGGCATCAGTTTCGGCGGCGTGATCGCCTTCATCTTCGCCGACCTGATCATCATCCCCATCCTCAACATCTACCGGAAGTACTACGGCCGTCGCATGGCGCTCTATCTGCTCGGTGTCTCTTACGCGGCGATGGCGCTTGGTGGACTGCTGATTGGCCTGCTGTTCAAGATGCTGGGTATTGTTCCGGCGCACCATGCGGTGATCGCGCTACAGAGCGGTCCGACGCTGAACTACACCACGGTATTGAACGTGATTTTTCTGGTCGTGATGGCTGTGCTTGGCTGGCGGTTTCTCCGAACCGGCGGGCTCGAGATGTTACGGATGATGGAGATGCCGGCGGAGGCGCACGCCCATCACGATCATTCCGGGCATGAGGGCGGCGAGCTCACGTCCGGGGACGCGGCGCCGCATCACCCGGGACACTGACGCCGAGTGCGCGGGCCAGCACGCGATCCATCCCGGAGTGGGCAGCCAGGATGACACCTCGCGCCTTGAGCCGCTGACGCAGCTCGGTCTCCAGGTGGCCGGTGACCGCGATCACGACCGGGGCCGGGTCGCGCCCTGTTAGATGATCGATCAGCTCGAGCTGCTGTTCTGGTCTCAGCGTGGCCTGCAGGACAACCACCTGGTCACGGTCCCAGGCACGGGTTCGCGCCTCGGACGGACTGACCGCCTGGAGCGGAATTCCGAGCCGCCCGGCAGCCGCTCGGAGGCGCTGCGCGAACATGAGTTCGTCCTCGACGAGGAACAGCGTCGGGGCCACGGCTGCAGAATACTGCCTGATCGAGCGGGCCAGTCCTTTGGCTATCGCCAAAAAGGTCTTGGCGCTTGCTATAATCGCGCCCGGGAAAGTTGGGTCGAGGGCTACGGATCGCTCCGGCGAAACCTCTGAGATCCAAAGACAAGACAAAGGAGATTCGCCGTGAGCTTCAGCGACAAGACTTTGACGTGCCGTGACTGTGGTCTCAACTTCATCTTCACCGTCGGTGAGCAACAGTTCTACACCGCGAAGGGATTCCAGCACGAGCCGTCCCGCTGTCCCGATTGCCGGTCGATCAACCGCAACGTTCGGGGTACCGGTCGCGCCAAGGAGCTCCACGAAGTCGTCTGCGCCGAGTGCGGCAAGCCCGCCCAGGTCCCCTTCACGCCCACCATGGGCCGCCCCGTCTACTGCAGCGACTGCTTCGACAAGGTCCGCGCGACGAGGCGGTAACGCCCCGGGCGTCTCGCTGTAACGGCCCCGTCCGTTTGTAACGGCACGCGTAACGTTCCAAGCGCAGCATCGATCTGTGGGTAATGCCACCAACCCTGCGTTTCGCTTGCTCGACGATCCCGACGACCACGCTGGCGCGCGAGTCCGCCGGATCGGCGGTCTGACGCTCTGGGCGGAGACGCTCGCCTTTCGCACCACCGCAGCTCGTGAATTCGTCGACGTGACCGAACAGGTCGCTGCTGTCGTGCGCCGATCCAACGTCTCGCAAGGATGGGTCTCGGTGTTCTCCAAGCACACGACGGCCGCTGTTGTCCTCAACGAAAACGAGCCGCTGCTGCTGAAGGACATGGGGGCGCTGCTGGAGCGGCTTTCGGCGACGGCCGGCACCTACGAGCACAACGACCTGGGCCGGCGCACCGGGGAGATGGACCCCGAGGAATGCGCCAACGGCCACTCACACTGCCAGCACCTGCTGATCGGTGCCAGCGAGAACATTCCGGTCGCCGACGGACACCTCGACCTGGGTCGCTGGCAGCGCATCTTCCTGCTCGAGCTCGACCGGCCGCGCGACCGCCAACTCGTTATCCAGGTCTTCGGCGCCTGACCGGGTAACCTAGAACTCCTGGGGGCTTCGCGCCGCAGAAGGAGGTTCGGAATGCTCGAAAAGTTCACCTGGTACAAGCAATCCGCCTACAAGTGGAAGGGCGAGGGGATCACGGTCTACATCGATCCCTGGGGGCTGAGGACTCAGGAGGAGCCTGCGGACGTGATTTTCATCACGCATGCACACGCGGATCACTTCGAGCCGGAGGACATCGAGAAGATTCGCAAGAAGACGACCCAGTTCGTCGCACCTGCGGACGTCGCGGACAAACTGAGTGGCAACGTCAAGGCGATCAAGCCGGGCGAGTCGTTGGACGTCGCCGGCATCAAGTTCCAGACCGTGCCCGCGTACAGCACCGTCGAGCATCGGCTGCAGACCCATCCGAAGAGCAACAACTGGGTGGGGTACATTCTCAGCCTCGACGGGCACCGCTACTGGTTCTCGGGTGATGGTGATCCGAATCCTGACATCGAGCAGATCAAGACCGATGTCGCCCTGATTTGCATCGGTGGCGACCCGTACGTCATGAACGCCTCAGAGGCTGCCGGGGTGGTAAAGAAGATCCGGCCCCAGCTGGCGGTACCCAACCACTATGGATTCGTGGTGGGGGTGGCGTCGGACGGAGAGAAGTTCGCGAAGGAAGCCGCGCCGGTAAAGGTCCAGATCATGAAGCCGGTCAACGCCTTCGAGCGAACGGAGGCTGCGGCGCACTAGACCGGCAGCCAGCCGCTCACCAGGGTGCCCTCACCGGGGCTCGAGCGGATCTCGATGCCGCCGCCGAGCGCATCGAGGCGGTCCTGAATGTTCTGCAGGCCGGCCCCGCGCTTGGTCGTGGCGGGGTCGAAGCCTTTGCCGTTGTCGCGAACCTGGAACATCAGCCGCCCGCCGCTCATCCGCAGCAAGACGGAAACCGCCCGGGCCTCAGCGTATTTCTGTACGTTCTGGAGCGCTTCGAGGCAGGAGAAATAAACCGCTGCCTCGATCTCGGGTTGGTGGCGCCCAACGCCGTCGGCATCGATCGTGACTGGCACGGTCGCCCTGGCGCTTTGCGCTTCCAGTGCCCTGGCGAGCCCGCTCTCGGCCAGCAGCGGTGGATAGATTCCTCGAGCGAGGTCGCGTAATTCGTCCAACGCGTCCCCGGCCGTAGCGGCCAGCTCGTCGGCCAGTGATTTCGCGCGAGCCGGATCGCGATCGATCGTGGCTTTGAGCAAGCGAGCCTGGACCTTGAGGGCCACGAGGTGCTGCTGTGCGCCGTCGTGCAAATTGCGCTCGAGTCGGCGGCGTTCCTGGTCCTGAGCCTGCACGAGCCGCTGGCGGCTGCTCTGCAACTCCTCCAGCCGACGCCTCAGCTCCGTGCTGAGGTCGAGATTCGAGAAGACCAGCGCCGCCTGTTGCGCGACATCACCGAGAACCTTTTCCTCGAGCGGTCGTAGCCCGTGGCCCGGTCGGAGGTGAATGGCCAAAGCGCCCGCCAGGTTCGATCCCTGCCGAACTGGCAAGACGCGATCGGCGCCGAGCGCCGACAAGTCGCCGGCGTCGACCGCGACGGGGACTGAAGTCGGGCCTGTGGTCGCCGAGGGCCACGCCGCTGCCATCGTCATGGACGGACCCTGGCGAAGCCACACCTCAGCGCTTGCGGCGCCGGTTCCCTCGATGCAGGCCCTGGCGATACCGACGAGGAGTAGATCTGTCGCTACGCTCCGCCCGACTTCATCGCTGAGTTGGGCGAGGACTTCGTAGGGGGACGACCTCCGCCCGTACACCAGGCGGTTCGCGAGACGCTGTGTCCGCTCGCGCACTGGTTGGAACACGAGCGCGACGAGCGCCGTCGCGACGACGCTGAGGAGCAGGTTGTGCTGCGCCGTCCCACCGACTAGAGCGCCGATGCCGACGACGATCAGCAGGTAGATGGCTGTCAATAGGGCGGCGACGGCGCCGTAGACGAGTGTCCGGCTGACCACGAGGTCGACGTCGTAGAGGCGGTAGCGGAAGACCGCGATGCCGATCGCGGGCGGCAAGGTTAGTAACGCAATCTGTGGCGCGTAGGCGAGGACGAACGGTTCTTTGAAGGCGCTGATCGGAATCGCAATCGCGATCAGAACGACTGACAGGGTCACCCACTTGAGCTGCTGCTTTACGACCGCATCGGCATCGCGGTAGCGGATCACGAGCGAGACGGCGGCGGCGACGGCGCAGGCCACGAGCAGTGGGTAACCGAGAATCAACCAACCGACGCGCGTCATCGATAGGGCTGAGATCCCGCCAGCGAGCGGATTGTGTAACCCGATTCGGTCGTAGTGGACGAAGTCGGGACTCAGCGCGGCGAAGGCGGACATCACGATGACCAACCCGATGGAGGCGGCGGCGATCGGACGCCAGCGATGGGACGGCAGCCGACCGTTGGGGAAGAGGAGCGGGAGGGCGATGAGGAGGATGCTGAAATTCGGGATCCACACCCACGCGTTCAGCCAGCCGGCCCACTCCAGCGCTGGCAAGCCTCGGTGGTTGGCGACCGAGTACCCCAGATACTGCACCGCCCAGTCGTCGGCCACCAGGAAGGTCACGCCGGCCACCGCCATGAACCAACCGATCCGGTTCGGGCGGAGGATAAGGATCAGGCCGCCGACGGTCGCAAACGAGAGCGCTCCCGCCGAGATAATGATCGCTTGCGCCGGCGAAGGGACGGAAAGGCCGTTGACAGACGTCGCTCGCGTCGAGAGGCTGAACGCTATTGCGGTGATGGCGAGGGTGGCGGAGAGTAGCCAGGAGAACGCAGCGATCGGGATGGATGCCTTCTCAAGGCCCACACCCTTACTTTGCCGCATCGCTCGCCCGCGAAAAAGGGTGTTTTGGCCAGTCCTCGGGTGGTGCTGGCTTTAGTTCCCGTCGGCTAAGGGCCGGTATCCAGCCGACCTACCAAACTTGATTATTCGTTTCGACAGACAACGCTAACTCTGGGTCGGCCTGAGGCTTCGGGAACTTTCTCCTGGCGTCCCCGTCTGGATGGTGAACGTCCGCGGACGGAATAGGAGGAAACCCGATGGTAAACAAGCTCGTTCCCGCGGCGGCGGCGACCCTGGCGGTCTTTCTCACGCAGGCGCTCCCGGCGGCCGCCTGCGGTGGGCTGATCGCCCCGAACGGCGCGATCCGGCTCGAACGGGCGACGACGCTCGTCGCATGGCATGACGGCGTCGAGCGCTACATGACCAGCTTCAGCTACACCGGCGAGGCGGACAGCTTCGGCTGGATCGTGCCGCTGCCGGCCGTTCCCGACAAAGTCGAAGAGGGTGGAGGCTGGACGCTCCAGCGGCTCTTCCGTGAGACGCATCCCGAGCCGTTCAGCCTGGACTTGCGATTTGGGGCAGCGCCCCAGTCGGCGACTACTTCTGCGGAGGTACTGCAACAGGTTAAGGTCCGCGCGCTCGATATCACCGTGCTGCGCGGCAGCGGTCAGGCTGTGCTCGACTGGGCGGCTCAGAACGGCTTCGCCATCGACGCAGAAACCCGCGCCCACGTCATTCAGTACGCGAAGGGCAGCCCGGTGTTCATGGCAGCCAGGTACAACGCCGCTCGCGCGAAGTTGCAGCGCCTGATCTCCGGCGACGGCGCACCGGTGCTGATCACGATGAAGATCCCACATCCCTGGATTCCGTTTGAAGTGCTGGCGGCCGGGCAACAGGTACAGGCGGATCTCTACCTCCTGTCAGACAAGCCGGTCAACACCAGCGAGTGGCGCGCACTGATCGGCGCCTCCGGCGTCGGCACCACGGTGCAGGGCGCCGAGGGCTTCAGCCTCGAGTTCCAGGAAAAGATGACCGACAGCCTTTACCAGGATCTGTCGACCGACAAGAACATGGGCTGGGTGCGCCGCGACAGCTGGCTGACCTACCTGACGCTGAATGCACCCGACAGCAAGGTGACCTACGACATGAGCGTGACGCCGATGGGCATCGTGAAGGTCGCGCCGTTTGGCACCAAGCCGATGGCGATCGTCGATGGGAATGCGATCGCGGACCGGGCGCTCGACGCGCCGACCGCTCCGATGGGCACCGCGATGACGTTGATGATCCTCGCGATCGTGATCGGCGCGGCGCTCTGGATCCTCAAGCCGCGTAAGGCATAGAACGAACCAGTTCCAACCCTGGCCCTCCCCCGCATGCGGGGAGGGGGGCGGGGGGCAAGCCGGGCCGGCGGGTTCCCCTCCGCCGGCCTCTTTTATATGTTGCTGCGCGACTGGCCGCCATCGACCGTCCAGCAGGCGCCCGTGACCAGGCTCGCCCGGTCGGAGGCGAGGAACGCCACCGCGGCGGCGACTTCTCCAGGCTTTCCGAAGCGGCCGAGTGGCAGATCGGACCTGGTGAAGGCGGCGATCCCCTCGGGGTCGGCTTGCTGGCGGCGTTCCCAGGTGCTACCGGGGAACATCAGTGAGCCGGGCGCGACGCTGTTGACCAGGATGTTGTCTTGCGCCAGCTCCCGGGATAGTCCCTTCGCCAGGCTGATCTCGGCGGCCTTGGCCATGTTGTAGCCGGCCCGGCCGCCGCTCTCGCGGCCGTACACGGAGGCGATGAAAATGATCCGGCCCCGTCGCTGGCGCCGCATGAAGGGGACCGCCGCCCGCGCCACGCGCAGACCGGCAAGGACATTGACCTCCAGACTCAGCGAGTACTCGGCGTCCGGGGCCTCGAGCCCGGCACCGCCACCGCCGCCGGCGTTATGGACCAGGATGTCGAGGCTGCCGAAGTGGTTGGCGGCCGCCTCGATGAAGTCTTCCGCCTGGCCTGGTTTCGCGACATCGGCGGCTTGCGCAAAGACTCCGGCGTCGAGGGCGACGGCGGCGTCATTCAGCCGTCTTGCGTCTCGGGCGCAAATCGCGACCCGGCAGCCTTCTTCGAGCAGGTTCGCGGCAATCGCGTAGCCAAGCCCATGGCTGCCCCCGGTGACCGCAGCAACCCGGCCCTCGAGACCGAGATTCAACGCCTAACTGACTGGCTGAGCTTCGGCGATCGCAGGGACTTCCGCGGCAGGCGCGCCGTGGCTGACCAGGGCCTTCTCGGTCTTGGAATCGAAGAGATGCAGGTGGTGCGTATCGACCGCGACCTCGACGTTCTGCCCGGGCTGGATATCGCCGCTGCGTGGGTCCATGCGCGACGTCAGGGTCTTGCCGCCGATGTTCAGGTAGACGAAGATCTCGCTGCCCATGCTCTCCACGACCTCGACCTTGCTCTTGATCTTCGGCAGGCCGTCGCGCCCCGGGAAGCGAACGTCCTTCAAGTCCTCGGGCCGCACGCCCATGATGACCTCCTGGCCGCGAGACGCGCCGGCATCGGAAAGGAGCCGCTCTTCGACCGGGATCTGGAAGCCCTCTCCCGTCAGCATCGACTGGCCGTCGCCGCCGATTTTGACCGTCAGGAAATTCATCGCCGGGCTGCCGATGAAGCCCGCCACGAACAGGTTCACCGGGTGTTCGTAGAGCGTCTGCGGCGTGTCGAATTGCTGGACGATGCCGTTGTTGAGCACGACGATCCGGTCACCCATGGTCATCGCCTCGACCTGATCATGCGTCACATAGATGAAAGTTGTCTGGAGCCGCTGGTGCAGCTTGAGGATCTGCACCCGGGTCTGGACCCGGAGCTTGGCGTCGAGGTTCGAAAGCGGCTCGTCCATGAGGAAGACCTGTGGCTGGCGCACGATGGCGCGGCCGAGGGCCACGCGCTGCCGCTGGCCGCCGGAGAGCGCCTTGGGCTTGCGATCCAGGTACTGCTCGAGGCCAAGGATCTGGGCCGCGTCGCGGACGCGCTTGTCGATCTCGGTCTTCGGGGTCTTGCGCAACTTGAGCCCGAACGACAGGTTGTCGTAGACCGTCATGTGCGGGTAGAGCGCATACGACTGGAAGACCATCGCGATGTCGCGGTCCTTGGGGGCGACGTCGTTGACCACCCGGTCGCCGATCTTGACCGTGCCGTCGCTGATCTCTTCCAGGCCGGCGAGCATCCGGAGGGCCGTGGATTTGCCGGAACCCGAGGGGCCGACCAGGACCACAAACTCCTTGTCCTTGATCTCGGCGGTCATGTCGCTGATGACGACGTTGCCGGGGTATCGCTTGTACACGTGTTCGTAACTGACGCCTGCCATTGCGATCTCAGTCTATCCACGATCCCACCAAATACGCAAGAGCGAAGTTCGAGAAGTAAGGATTCAGCTATCTCTTCATTTGATATATGAGCTTCCCTGTATTGCTATGGCTGTGCTAGCTTCAATAATAGATCTGACATCGACCAGGTCAGGGGAGACTCTGGGGAAGTGCCAACGATCTACAGCGTCGCCGACTACGCCTACGAAACCAGGCTCGAACGGGCTTCCGACCGAGATCCTGGTCCGTTCGAGTTGCGGTTGCCAACCACAAGGAGGTACCTGGCAAAGATGAAACCGTTCGGTCATGCGTTCCGTGTCGTCCCGCTCCTGGCGCTCGCATTGGTCTCCGCCGCATGCGGCAACAATCCCACTACCGGTGCCAGTGTCAACGGCCCGGTGACGCTGCAGGTGTGGGCCAACGGTGATGAAGGGGACAAGCTGGCGGCCAGCCAGGCGATGGCCTCCTTCAAGAGCCAAAATCCGAATTTCACGGTCCAGATCACGCCGCTGCCATGGACCACCGCCCACGACAAGCTGATCACGTCGATCGCCGGGCGCGCCACTCCGGACGTCGCGATGATCGGGACCACCTGGATGGGTGAGCTGACCAAGCTCAACGCGGTCACGACTCTGCCGTCGTCCGTCAACAAGAGTGATTTCTTTGCCGGAGGGATGGACACCGCCTCGGCGAACGGGACCGCCTATGGCCTGCCCTGGTACGTCGAGACCCGGGTTATCTACTACCGCAAGGACCTGGCCGATAAAGCCGGCGTCAGCTCGTCGCCCGCCACCTGGGACGACCTGATGACGATGGCGCAGAAGCTGAAGGCCGGCGGCAGCAAGTACGGCATCAACCTGCAGACCAACGACTGGCAGGAATTCATCCCGCTGATCTGGTCGGCCGGTGGCGACATCATGAAGAACGGCAAATTCACCCTCGACAGCCCTGAGGCGGTCAAGGCCCTGACCTTCTACAGCGACTTCTTCAAGAAGGGCCTCACCCGGAGCTCGCAGCCGCAGGGGTTCGATCTGATCCAGGCGTTCGTCGCGGGCGACGACCCGATGTTCATTTCTGGGCCCTGGATGGCAGGTCTGATCTCGAAGGCCGGCCTCGACCAGTCGAAGTGGGCCGTGGCGCCCATGCCCAAGGGTGATAAGTCGGCGACCTCGTTCGTCGGCGGCAGCGACTGGGTCGTCTTCAAGAACAGCAAGAACCAGGACGCCGCCTGGAAGTTTGTCCAGTTCATGACGTCAAAAGACACCCAGATCAGCTGGTACAAGGAACTGAAAGATCTGCCATCGCGCCAGGATGCCTGGGGCGACCCAGCGCTCACGGCCGATCCCAACCTGAAGGTCTTCGGCGCCCAGTTGAAGGACGCGCATTCACCGCCGAACATCCCGCAGTGGGAAGAGGTAGCGAAGGCGATCGACGACTGGCAAGAGAAGGCCTCACTGAACAAGGCGACCCCGGCGGATGCCGCGAAAGGCATGCAGCAGCAGGCAACCCAGATCATCGGGGGCTAGCCGATGAGCGCCCAACAAGCGCTGGTCGCGTCCGTTCCGCGGGCGCGGCCAGCCGCCAGGCGCGGGTGGCTCAAGGAGGCCCTCACCGGGTGGGCCTTCTCGGCGCCGTTCCTGCTGATCTTTCTCGCGTTCCTGGCGCTGCCCATTCTTGCCTCGGCCATCCTGAGCTTCACGGACTTCAGCCTCGGCAACCTCGTCGACCCGTTCTCCGCGCACTTCATCGGGTTGGGCAACTACGCCAGGCTCCTGCATGACCCGAACTTCCTGCAGGCGGCTTTGACTACCACCATCTTCGTCGTGTTCGGCACCGTCTTGAACCTGGCAGTTGGGCTGGCGGCTGCGGTCGCGCTCAATCGCGGGATCAGCCGCTTCCGGGCGGTCTTCCGGGTTGGCTATTACCTGCCGGTTGTGTCGAGCATCGTGGCGATCGCGGTCATCTGGCGCTTCCTGTTCAATACCGACTTCGGCCTCGTGAACGGCCTCTTGCATACCTTCGGCATCGCAGGACCCGACTGGCTAGGCAATCCCACCCTCGCCGTGGGGATCATCGTCGCCCTGATGGTCTGGCGCAACTTCGGCAATGCGATGATCATCTTCCTGGCGGGCCTCCAGGGCATCCCGAACGACCTCTACGAGGCGGCCCGCATCGATGGCGCCAACCGCTGGCAGGAATTCCGCAGCATCACGCTGCCGATGCTGAAGCCGACGACGCTGCTTCTTACCGTGGTCACCACCATCGGGTTCCTGCAGGTCTTCGAGGAGCCCTTCGTCATGACGCAAGGCGGCCCGCTGAACAAGACGCGGCCGATTTCGATGTACGTCTACCAGCAGGGCTTCAACTTCTTCCACCAGGGCTACGCGAGCGCCATGGCCTACACGCTGTTCGTCGTCATCGCGGCGGTCACCCTCATCCAGTTCCGGCTGTTGAGGAGCGACACATGAGTGTGGCAGCCCCCGTCCGCTCAGCCATTCCTGTAGTCACCCAGGCCAGACCCGAGCAGCGTCCGTCACGTGGTGGCCGTCGCGAGGGTAATTCCTTGTGGGTGTATGCCGTGTTACTGATCGGCCTGGTCTTGCTGGTCGGTCCCTTCCTCTGGATGGTCGCCAGCTCGGTCAAGACGTCCGCTGAGCTCCATCACGTGCCACCGACCTGGATCCCGCAGACGTTTACCCTCGACAACTACACGACGATCTTCACCAAGCTGAACTTCCCACAGTACTTCGTCAACTCGGTGATCGTGGCCACCATCGTGGTCGCGTCGAACCTGCTGTTCTGCTCGATGATCGGCTACGCGCTGGCCAAACTGCGCTTTCGTGGGAAGAGCGCGGTCTTCCTGATCGTGCTGGCGACCATCATGGTGCCGCAGACGGTCTACCTGGTTCCACTCTTTGTGCTGATGAGCAACCTGGGTTTCGTCAACAGCTACGCCGGGCTGATCCTGCCGTTCGCCGCCCAGGCGTTCGGCGTCTTCCTGATGCGCCAGTTCATCCAGGGCATCCCCGACGAGCTCCTGGAGGCGGCGCGCATGGACGGCGCCGGTGAGTTCACGGTCTTCCGGCGGGTCGTGCTCCCGCTCCTAGGCGCGCCGCTGGCGACGCTGGGCATCCTGACATTCCTCGGCAGCTGGAACAACTTCCTGTGGCCGCTGATCATCGCGACAAGCGACTCGATGTACACGCTGCCGGTCGCGGTTGCGACCTTCTCGATCGGGCAGAACGCGATCGACTACGGCATGCTGATGGCAGGCTCGGTCGTACTGATCGCTCCCGTGCTTTTGGTTTTCTTGCTGCTGCAGCGGTTCGTGCAGCAGGGCATCGCGACAACCGGCCTCAAGGGTTAAGGAGGAATCAAGCATGGTTCGTACGCGCGTCTTCGGTGTGCTTTTCTCGATTGTCCTGCTGGCCGCCGCCTTCGCGTCGCCCGCGGCGGCAGCCGGTCCGGGTGACCAGGGACAGTCCAATTGCCAGGGCGACCACCAGGGGCAAGACTGTAATGGGTTGAGCGAGCAGCAGCGCAAGACGCTGATGGCGATCGCGCGCGATACCTGGAAGTTCTACGCCAAGGACGTCGACCCCCAGACCCATCTGCCGATGGACAACCTCACTTACGCGGGGGGTTCGCCTACACCAACCAGTTATGGCCGGTACACCTCGGCGGCCAACATCGGAGTGTACCTGTGGGCGGTCGTGGCGGCCCATGACCTCGGACTGATCAGCAAGCGTGAGGCGACGAAGGAGATCTCGGCCACCCTGACCGAAGTCGCCACGCTAAAACGCGATCACGGATTTCTTTACCAGTGGTACGACACCACGACCGGGAACGTGATCCTGAACCCGGGTCAATCGGATTGCTCGGCCGAGCCCAACCCGGTATTCGATAACTGCTACTTCATTTCCAACGTCGACAATGGCTGGTACGCATCCGGTCTGATCATCGCCCGCAGTGCGCTACCGAGCCTGCGGCGCCAGGTCGACCAGCTGATCGCGCCGATGGACTTCGGGCTCTTCTATGACGGTCGTCCACAGACGAGATGCAACGTCAACCCCGCCGTTGGCAATCAACCCACCGGCCAGATGTACGGTGGCTATTATGTCGGGCTTCCACCGGACGTGGGCAGCAACGGCCCGCACTACTACCATAACGGCGCCTTCTACAGTGATCCGCGAATCTCGGCGTACATTGGGATGGGACTGCACCAGATGCCCGGCGACGTTTGGTGGCGCAGCTGGCGGGTGCTACCGCCGAAGGCTCCGCATCCCGAATGCCAGGCGACTGACCCCGACTTCTCATGGCAAGGGCAGTGGCCGCACGGCGGCTACTGGACGGTCTACCGCGATCCCCAGTCGGGCAAGAAATTCGACGTCTGGGAAGGCCACTACACCTATCCGGGCGCGAATCTTACCTTCATCCCCACGTTTGCCGGCGGGATGTTCGAGGGCCTGATGGCAAATGAGGTCGTCCCGGAGACCACCTGGGGGCCAAACAGCTTCGGTCTTGCGGACGTGCGGACTCCACAGGTAGCCATCAGGTACGCAACCCAGCAGCTCCACTACCCGGTCTGGGGCATGTCGCCGTCCAGCACCGCAGACGACAGTGGCGGCTATGGCGGCTTCGGGGTCGAGGGCCTGACTTTCCCCTACTACGGGTTCGGGGCCAACGCCAGCCACCCGAGCAGCGGGTTGTCCCAGTGCCACGGCTGCGCAACCGAGGACGTGGTTACGCCGCACGCGTCATTTCTTGCCCTGGATGTCGCGGCCCAGCAGGCCTACGGCAACATTAAGGCCCTGCGTCAGCGCTATCCCGGGGTGTACGGGGCCAACGGTTTCTTCGATGCCGTCAACCCCGTGACCGGCTCGGTCGGCCATCGGATCCTGGTGCTCGACCACTCGATGATCATGGCCGCACTGGACAATGCACTACAGAACCGTGAGATGCAGCAACACTTCGCTCACGACCCGGTCGCGTGGGCGGCGCGTATGTACCTTTCGATGGAGACATTCTCCATCGCATCGCGCAACAACGACTGATGTCGACTTCGGGCCAGCCGCCTCCCAAGCAACGGGAGGCGGCCGCCCGCCTCGATTGGGAACGGCGGGTCGGGCATCGCCGCGATTCGGTCGCGGCAGCGATTGCCGAGGAGCTGCTGGCACCTGACGATGTTCGCGCCGAGGCCGGTGGGGGACAGGTAACCCTGCGCTGGTCGCTGGTGAAGGGCGCCGCCGGCTATGTGGTGCAGCGGTCGGAACGTCCGGATGGCCCCTTTACGACGATCGATCACGGTGGGGGAGACGTGCTCGCCGTGCCGGGACCATGTTATGCCGACACCACGGGACGTCCGGGTGTCGACGCCTGGTACGCCGTGGCGTCGCTGACCTCGGCGGACGGCACGCACGGACCGTTGTCGCCGGGGGTGCGGGCCAAAGCGACGACCAGGCCCGGCGCGGTTGAGGTCACTGTTCATGCGGGTGCGGTGCTGCGTCCGCTGGTCCGGCCCTGGCACATGGTCGGCTCGGAACATCTGACGCAGCTCTTCTACGGTCGCAATGATGATGGCTTCGATGTCGGCGAGGAGTTCGCGCAGGCGTTTCGCATAGCCCATGAGGAGCTCGGCGTCAATCGCGTTCGGGCGCACGGCATCCTGATGGATGATCTTGGCGTGTATTCAGAACCCGATGGCAGGCCCGCTTATGACTTCGCTGGCGTCGACCGCGTCTACGATCGGCTTCTCGCTCTTGGACTCCGCCCGGTCGTCGAACTCTCCTTCATGCCGAGGGCGCTGGCTCGGGATCCGCGCGCGACGGTCTTTGACTACCGTGCCATCATCTCGCCGCCGAAGGACTGGGGTCGGTGGCGCGGCCTGGTGGGCGCGCTCGCGCAACATCTGGTAGATCGCTACGGCATCGCCGAGGTCGCCGACTGGGGGTTCGAGGTCTGGAATGAACCCAACCTCGAGGTCTTCTGGAGCAGCAGCCGGCAGGAGTATTTCCGACTCTATGACGAGGCGGCCGCCGCCATCAAGGCCGTCGATGCGCGCCTCAAGGTGGGGGGACCGGCAACCGCGGCCGCCGGCTGGATCGCCGATTTCGCCGCCCACGTGATCGAGTCGGGCGCCGCCGTCGATTTCCTCGCGACCCATACGTACGGGAATCTCCCGCTCGATGTGGCGGCAACGGCCATGGACGTCGGGCTCGGACCCCGGCCGGTGTGGTGGACAGAATGGGGGGTTAGTCCTCGGCACTTCGCGCCGATCAACGATTCTGTGCTGGGTGGGCCGTTTGTCCTGCACGGCATGTTTTCGGCCATGGATCGCGCCGAGCATCTGGCGTATTGGGTCATCTCGGATCACTTCGAGGAACTCGGCCGGCCGCCGCGGTTGCTACACGGGGGGTTCGGCCTGCTGGCGGTCGGCAACCTGCGCAAGCCACGCTACTGGGCGCTGCGAATGCTCGAGATGCTGGGTCGTGATCGGCTGGTCGTCGACGTCAACGGCGACGGAGCGGAATCACTGGTCCAGGCCATCGCCACGTCGAGTCCGGACGGTGCCATTCACGCAGTCGTCTGGAACGGCACCCTGGACCAGAGCAAGCAGGACGGCGCCGCGCTGCTGGATCGAAATGTGAGGCTGCGGTTCTCTGGTCTCGGCGCGGCCCGTTACCGCAGGGAGCACTGGCGGCTCGATCGGGAACATTCCAATATCGCACGCCATTGGCCGGCGGCCGGCTCGCCCGACTGGCCGGACGCGCAAAGCTGGGCGAGGCTTCGGCAGGCGGACCGGTTGGACGCCCTCGTGCCGCCTGGGATGGTGGCCGCGGAGCGCGGGAACGCCGTCCTGGAGTTTCCGCTGCCAATGCCGGGTGCGTCCCTTATCCAGCTGGTTCCTGAGACCTGAGCGAACGGGCGTTTGGCCAGTCCCGGTTTCCGAGAGGAATGGTGGACGGCGACGTTATACGACTGGCATAATTTTGTTGGGAAGGGTCGATTCGTCGACAGCGCAGCACCCGGGGGAGCGCGCCCAGCCTACCCGAGGGATGTTGATGACACGTGGCAACCGAACCAGAGTCTCTTCTTCGACCCCTTACGCCCTCCGCCGGCCACAATGGCCGTGCGCGGGGCCTGATCTTCGACTTCGACGGCACGCTGGTTGACAGCTATCCACTGATCGAGGAGGCGTTCGCGCACGTGATGCGGACGCATCGCCTGGACGAGGGCGCGCGCCAGCTCTTCCGGCAGAACCGAGGCCTGCCCCTGCCGGAGCAGATGAAGATCGTCGCGCCACACATGTGGGAGGAGCTGGTTGCGACGTATCGCTCGGTGGATTCGAGGCTCGGCCATGCGCGCGTGTTCCGCGGCATCCCGACCCTCGTCCGGAAGCTTCATCAAGCCGGTTCGCCGCTGGGCGTCGTCTCCTGTAAGCGGCGGGCGCTGATCGAGGCGGAGCTCGAGGCGTGCGGCCTGCGGGGATTCTTCGGCGTCGTGATCGGCTTCGAGGATGTGACGCCGCCCAAGCCGGCGCCGGACCCATTGCTGGCGGCCATTGGCCACCTGGGATTGTCGCGCTCGAACGCGGTGTACGTCGGCGACAGTATGGTGGACCTTATGACCGGCAGGGCTGCCCGGGTGCGCACCGTGCTCGCCGCCTGGGGACTGACGCCGGAGCTTCGGGCGGCGTTCCGCCGGCACCGACTGTGGGCGACGCGGCCGTCCGAGATGCTGGGCCTGGTGCTGACTGGCAACGGCCACAAGCGCGCCGCGTAGCGACTGCTCGGTGCGGTAAGTATTGTGGTCTCTGGGTGATTGACAGACAGCTGTCGCACCTGTGCTGCACGATGGAAGCATGGGCGCGGCAGGCGATCGATCGGGGACTCCGCTCGCACGGATCAAGGCCGCCCTGGACGATCTGCTGGGCTGGCTGAGCGCCCAGGACGACGCCTCGCTCGGCGAGCCGCTGATTGAAATCCGCGGCGTCATCGACCGGTCTGAGTCGGTCTTCGCCGATGGCGTGCGCCGCTTCGACAAGTCGGGCGAGTACAAGGCCGATGGCGCCCTCTCGCTGACGGCGTGGCTGCGCTGGAAGTGCAAGCTCTCCGGCGGCGCGGCGCTGGAGCGGGTCGAGATCGCCCGCCAGCTGGAGCAGCTCCCCAAGACGGAGGCGGCCTTCGCAAACGGCGACCTCGGTTACCAGCATGCGGTCGTCATGGCCCGCGCCGCGGAGCACGTCGGCGCCGCCGCGGTGCGCAGAGAAGAGGCCAGCCTACTCGATGCCGCCCGCAGCATGGACCCGGGCCAGTTCGTCGGCGTGGCGAAGAATTTCGAGCACCGAGTCGACGCGGCGGGGGCCCTCGCCGAAGCGAACCACGCGTACCAGCGGCGGTACTTCCACATCAGCGAGCCGCAGGACGGCATGGTGCGGCTCGATGGCGTGCTCGATGCCGAGGGCGGCGCGACGCTCCGCGGCGCCCTGCAGAAATTCATGACGCCGGTCAAGGATGACGCGCGCAGCTATGGGCAGCGTAGCGCCGACGCGCTCGTGGAACTCGGCCGCCAGGGTGGGTCGGGCGGCAAGCGCACTGGCGCCGGCCCGCGGCCGCAATTGATCATTCGCGCCAGCCTCGACACGCTGGCGGGGACGCCGGGCGCGCCGGCGGGTGAGCTGGATGGCGGCGGCACCGTGCCGGCGGAGACCGTTCAGCGCTACGCCTGCGACAGTGCGATCATCCGGATCACCGGCCAGGGCGAGCTGGACCAGGAGCTCAACCACGCCAGCCGAACGGTCCCGGCGTCGACCCGGCGCGCGCTCGAAGCGCGCGACCGGCACTGTGTCTTTCCCGGCTGTACGCGGCCGCCGATCTGGTGTGATGGGCATCACCTGGTGTGGTGGACGCGGGGCGGCGCGACGGCGCTGCCCAACCTGGCCCTCTTATGCCGGCCGCACCACCGCGGGGTCCATGAAGAGGGCTGGCGGCTGGTCCGCCACAAGGACGCTCAATTCTCCGCGATCCCACCGCCGCGGCCGGTGATACCCAGCGCGCGATCAGCCTGAATCGCGAGCGAGAGCGATCGTCAGGCGCGGGCCAGAGGCGGCTGGTAGCATACGGCGGAATCTTCGATGGACGATGCCTCCTACTTTCAGGCGATTCCTAAGGCCGAGCTGCATCTCCACCTCGACGGTTCTGTGCGTCCCCAGACTGTCCTGGAGCTGGCTAAGCAAGGTGGCGTTCTTCTGCCGACACAGGATGTCGGAAAGCTCAGGGACTTTCTCGAGGCCACCGACCGTACGGCGTCCCTCGTTGAGTACATCGCCTACTTCGAGTTGCCGATCGCGGTCCTACAGACGGTGCCGGCGCTCGAGCGGGCCACGTACGAGCTCTGCGAAGATCTGAAGAACGATAACGTGCGATATGCCGAGATCCGATACGGGCCGTGGCTGCACGTCCAGCAGGGTCTGTCGCTCACGGACGTGATTCGGGCGGTGCTGAGCGGCTGGACCGCCGGTAAGAAAGCGTTCGGGCTCGAGGGTGGCGTGATCGTAACGGCGCTGCGGGACATGCCGCCGGCCCAGAACGTGTCGCTCGCGCAGATCGCTGGTCGATACGTGGGCGAGGGGGTCGTCGGATTCGACCTGGCCGGCGACGAGGCGGGCCATCCACCGATCCTGCACGAAGACGCGTTCCGCGTCGCCCGATCACTGGGCTTGAACATCACGATTCATGCCGGGGAAGCCGCCGGGCCCGAAAGCGTCCGTCAGGCGATCTCGATGGGAGCCGTGCGCCTCGGGCACGGCGTGCGAGCCCAGGAAGACGCGGAAGTCATCGCCATGATCAAAGAAAACGGTGTGCAACTCGACATGGCGCCAACGAGCAACGCGCAGACGAAAGCTGTGCAGCGACTCGAGGATCATCCGTTGAGGCGCTTTTACGAGCAGGGCATCAAAGTCACGATCAGCACGGACTCGCGGACCGTATCTAACGTGACGTTGACGCAGGAATATCAGACAGTCTCTCATGCGTTGGGCTGCTCACCCGAGGAGATATCCGCGATGAACCTGCAGGCGCTCGATGGCGGCTTCGGCGACGAAGTCACCCGTGCCCCGCTTCGCCGCGAGTTCGTCGACGCGATGGCGAAACTACGTCCAGCGACGCCGACGTCGGGCTAGAAACCCCCACCCGACCCTCCCCCCGAGGGGGGAAGGAGTTCCTCCGGCCAATTAGACACCCGGCGGGACGACGTCCGGTGGCGTGATGCTGCCGTTGCGGATCTTCGTGCGCAGATCGAGGACCTGGTTGACGATGTCCTGGGGGACGACGCTGCTGGGCGTGCTGAAGCCGGTGGCATCTTCCTGCAGGGAGAACACCTGCTTGCCAGGTCTAAACTGTCCGTTTTGCAGCCGCTGGATCGTCAGCGCAACGGCCCGATCGACGCGCTTCAACGCGCTGGTGATAACCGCGGGGCTGACGAACGCCTGGTCGTTGTTCGAGCCGATCGCATAGCCCGAGGCGTCGTAGGCGGCATCGATGTAGCCGGAGGCGCAGCGGCCTGTGACTTCAAAGAGAAGATCGGCTCCCGCCGAGATCTGGGTGATCCCCAGCTGCTTGCAGAATGCCGTGTCCTGCGAGTCGGAGTACGCAATTTTGAAGACCACGCTCGGATCGGCGTCGCGGGCACCTGTGACGAAGCCGGCGATATAGGGATCGACACCGGGCCCGTGGTTCGAGCCGAGTACCCCCAGGACGTTGTGGCTGGCATTGCCGATTTTCTCTTTTTCCATCAAGCCCGCCATGGCGCCGACCAGGTAGGCCGGCTCCTGTTCATTGAAGAGCAGCCCGTTAACGTTGCTCAGGGTGACCTCCTGGCTGTTGTCGTCGACGGGCATCGCGTCGACCAGCGCAAACTTTTGCTTCGTATTCACCTGCGCCGCGTGCCAGACGGCGCTCGCCATGTCGATCGACACGGCAATAATCAATTCCGGCTTGGCGGCAACACAGCGTTGTAGCGCAGATAAATACTCCGTCGTTGTCTTCGAGGTGATCACCTGGACGGCTGCGCCGGTGCCGCGGGCGCCGTCGATCGCCAGCTGGTTGAACGTATGCGGCGCAGGCCCGTCGGAGTTGGTCGCGATGCAGACGTGCGTTCGAGCCGTGTCGGGGGCTGCATTTGGCCCGCCGCAGGCCGCGAGCATGAGAGAAATCATCAGCACGGCCGCGCGACGGGACACGGGTCAGGACGCCTGGACGTCGGACGCGCCGATTCGCTCGATCGCGTCGACCATAAGATTCCAGAACTTGGCCACGTCGAGCTGCGTCGGGACTTTCGCGTTCGGCTGGCCCAAACGCCCAGAGAAGTCCGTCACCGTCATGCCGGACGTGAATTCACCGCGGGTCTCGATCGCGACGAAGGCGTCGACGCAGGTCATGACGTTTGGATCGATGACCCGGGCAACGGCGCACGGATCGTGCACCGGCGGTGAATCGAAGCCGGCATTGCGCCGGTACGTCTCGCGAAAGAACTCCATGAGCTGGACAGCGATTTTTGATATTGGCGTGCCGAGGGCGGCGATCCGTTGCAGGACGGCTGGGGTGGCCAGCGCCTGGTGCGTCAAGTCCAGGCCGACCATCGTCAATGGCCAGCCGGCCGTGAAAACAATCGCGGCCGCCTCGGGATCCACGGCGATATTAAATTCAGCGGCTGGTGTCGTATTGCCCCTTGTGTAGGCACCACCCATGAGGACGATCTCTTTGACTTTCTTGACGATGCGTGGCTCTTTGCGGACGGCCACGGCGATGTTCGTCAGCGGCGCGGTCGGCACCAGCGTGATGTCGCCACTCGAGGACATCAATAATTCGATCAATAAGTCCACGGCGTGCCGCCCGTCGAGCGGCACCGTCGGTTCGCCAAACGCCGGCCCGTCGAGCCCGGATTCGCCATGAATATAAGCCGCCGTTTTCAGTACGCGAGTAAGAGGCCGGTCGCAGCCGGCGGCAATCGGCACGTGAATGCCAGCGACGGAACAGACCCGGCGCGCATTGAGGCTCGTCTTGTCAACGGTCTGATTACCAGCGACCGTGGTGATGGCCAGCAGCTCGATCTCCGGATTGCCGTGCGCGAGCAAGATCGCCATGGCGTCATCGTGGCCTGGGTCGCAATCCAGGATTACCTTTCTAGGCATTGTTACTGCTCAGAGGATGACAGGTCGAGACCAAAACGCCGCCTCAGGTCATCCAGCCGGGGCAGCGCCGCCTGGGCCCCGACCGAGCTGGTGGCCGCCGCACCGGCAGCGTTCGCGAAGCGAACCGCGGCGGCTGTGGGGAGCCTACGGGCGATTCCGACCGCAAGCGCGCCCATGAAGGCGTCACCGGCCCCGGTACTGTCGATCGACTCGACGTCAAAAGGCTCGACGCGATGCACGCCGGTCTCGTCGCAGAAGACGCTGCCGGATGGCCCGAGCGTCACGATCACGAGCTTCGGGCCTAGGGTCCGTAATGCTGCCGCCATGGTTGACGGGTCGTCACGATCGACGAACGCGCTGGCCTCGCGTTCGTTGACGACGAGCGCGTCCAGCTGACTCAAGAGCCCCGGCTCGAGCCGCTGGGCGGGCGCGGCATTGAGCAAGACAAAAGCCCCGGCCCGGCGGGCGACGGTGGCCGCGTGTTCGATGACGCTGATGGGGACCTCGAGCTGCAAGACAAGGACGTCGCCCGCCACGAGCCTCGAGACGGCGCGTTGAGCGTCCATCGGGCCGAGGGCGCCGTTGGCGCCCGGGGCGACCGCGATCATGTTTTGACCGCCGGCCTCGACGTAGATCAAGGCGGCACCGGTCGGCGCCGCCGGATCACGCTCGACACCCGACGAGTCCACGCGATTTGACTTTAGATTCTCGATCAGTTCCGCGCCGAAGCTATCGTTGCCCACGCGACCGATCATCGCCACCTGGCCGCCGAGGCGAGCTGCGGCGACGGCCTGGTTCGCGCCCTTGCCACCCGGATGGCTGCCAAGCCGGTCGCCCAGAACCGTCTCGCCGGGCTGTGGCAAACGCCGGACGGTCACAACCAGGTCCACGTTGAGGCTGCCCAGGACGACAATTCTGGCCATCAATCAAGCCCGCCAGGACGCGACCGAGGCCTATGCCTTCCGGTAGGGCTTGCCATCCGCCGCCGGGGCCACGGCGCGCCCCATGGCTCCCGCCACCACGATGATGGTCAGCAAATACGGCAGCATGCCCAGGAACTGAAACGGTATCGGCCATCCCACAACCGGGATATGCCATCCCCAGATCTGGATCTGGCCGGCGAATGCCTCGGCGCCCGCAAAGAGTAGGCAGGCGTAGAAGGCGCCCAGCGGCTTCCACTTGCCAAAGATCATCGCTGCCAGTGCGATGAACCCCCGGCCGCCGGTCATGTTGGGTAGAAATTGCCCAATCTGTTGTAAAGAAAAATACGTCCCGCCCAGCCCGGCCAGGCCGCCGCTCAGGATGACAGCGAGATAACGTACACGATAGACATTGATGCCGACCGTGTCGGCGGCCAACGGATGCTCCCCGACGGCCCGCGTTCGAAGGCCCCACACGGTCCGGAAGAGCAAGAATTGCACCAGCACGATCGCGATCAGCATCGCGTAGGTAATTGGTTGGTGCACGAACAAGATAGGGCCAATCACCGGGATGCTGGAGAGCAACGGAATGTGCCAGGTTGGCAGAACACCAGGTCCCGCAACGGACGCCTCTTGCAGAAAGCCTTTAAAAAATACTCCCGTGATGCCCAGCGCGAGAATATTGATCACGAAGCCACTGACGATCTGATCGACCATCAGGCTGATCGAGAGCGCGGCATGAAGGGCTGAGATCACGACGCCGGTCAATACCCCGGCGAGCACCCCCAACCAGAGATTGTGGGTCTGGAACGCCGCCACGTAGCCGGTAAAGGCGCTCATCAGCATCATCCCCTCGAGCGCGATATTCACGACGCCCGAGCGTTCGCTGATGACGCCGCCTAGCGCCGCCAGCGTCAGTGGCGTCGCCTCGTTCAAGGTTGCGGCCAGGAGCCCGACGATGACGTCTATAGCACGCCCTCTTCACTGGCGAGCTTGACGGGCGGCGCGGGCGTCCGACGCAGCCGGAAGATCCATTGGAAGAGCACCGGGGCGGCGATGAACATGATGACGGTCGCTTCAACGACCGAAATGACATCGGCACTGACCTGTGTCTGGAATTGCATAAATCTGGACCCGCTGCTCAGGGCGCCAAAGAGAAACGCTGCGGGAAGCATCGCCCAGGGGTTACTCCGGGCGAGCAGCGCCACGGCGATGGCGTCGAAGCCGTAGCCGGTCGAAAAACTGGGCGGCATGTAGTGCGCGACGCCGAGGACTTCGTCGGCGCCGGCGAGGCCGGCGAGGCCACCCGAAATGCCCATCGTGGCAAGGATGGTCCATGCCACCGAGATCCCGGCGGCACGGGCCGCCGTCGCGCTGAACCCCACGGTTCGTATCCTGAAGCCGATCGTCGTCCGATCCAGCAAGAACCAGACCACGGGGATGGACAGTAGGGCGAGTAAGAGCCCGGCGTGCAGCCGCGTGCCCGACACGAGAATCGGCAGTTGCGCCGCGGGATCGATGTAGGGCGTCCGCGGCGCTGACGACGTCTTGTCGACCATGGGGCCGTTGTTGATCAGGAAGTTCACCAGCGCAAACGCGACGTAGTTCAGCATGATCGTGGTGATCACTTCATGGGCACCGAAGCGTGCCTTGAGGATGCCCGGGACGGCCGCCCAGAGAAAGCCGCCAAGAATTCCCGCCAGCAGCGCCAGCAGAATATGCACAACCGCGGGCAGCCCATGCAGGCTATACCCGATGAAGACGCCGAACAGTGCGCCAATGTAGAACTGGCCTTCGGCGCCGATGTTGAAGAGGCCGGCGCGAAACCCAAGGGCAACGCCCAGCCCCAGGAAAATATAAGGCGTCGTGGCGACCAGGGTGTCGGGAAACGCGTGCGGATTGATAAACGCGCCCTGGAACAGGGCATAGAACGATTGCCATGGATCGGCGCCGCTGAGCGCAACGGCCAGGCCGGCCACGACGAACCCGGCCACGACCGAGATCACCGGAAGCAGGACGGCTGAGGCGATCCGGCGAGAACGCTGATTCATGGACGCGCGGCCTCAGCGGCTCCCGCCATCATCAAGCCGATCTTTTCGCGCTCGGCGGCTTGGCCTTCGAGCACGCCGACGATTTGGCCGCGATACATCACGGCCACTCGGTCGGACAGTGACAGGACCTCGTCCAGCTCCGACGAGACGAGCAGCACGCCCAGCCCGGCATCGCGCTGCGTAACGATCTGCTTGTGAATAAATTCGATCGAGCCGACGTCGAGGCCCCGCGTCGGCTGACTGGCAACCAGGATCTTCGGATTGCGCCCAAGCTCGCGGGCGGCGACGACTTTCTGTTGATTGCCGCCACTCAACGATCCGACCGGTTGCGCCGGCGACCCGGCGCGAATGTCGAATGACTTGATCAGTTTGCGCGCGTAATTCAGCACGGCAGTCAGCTGGCGGACGATCCCGGAGGCGAAGGGCGGCCGATCGTAGGTGGAGAGCACCAGGTTGTCGGCAATCGAATGTTCCAGCACGATGCCCATGCGGTGCCGATCGGCCGGAATGTGGCCCACGCCAAGGCCAATAAACATCCGTGCGCCGGTCCGAGTCACATCGCGGCCGTTGAGCAGGATCCTGCCCGACCGTGGTTGGCGTAGTCCGACCAGGGCCTCGACCAGCTCTGTCTGACCGTTCCCTTCGACGCCGGCAACACCAACGATCTCGCCGGAACGGATCTCGAGGTCGACCCCTTCGACGGCGACATGGTGACGATCGTCGTCGATGACTAGCTGCTGCAGCTGCATGACCGGCTTTCCCGGACGGGCCGGGCTCTTGTCGACCTGCAGCATGACCGGCCGGCCGACCATCAGCCGAGCCAGGTCCGCGGGACTCGACTCGCCGGGCGTCGTGGTGGCGACGACCTTCCCGTGGCGCATGACGGTGATCTGATCGGCAATGTCGATGACTTCACCGAGTTTATGAGTAATAAAAATGATCGCCTTGCCTTCTTTGGCCAGGCTGCGCAGGATCTCGAAGAGACCCTGCGCCTCCTGCGGCGTGAGAACAGCCGTGGGCTCATCCATGATCAGCAGCCGTGCGCCGCGGTACAGCGTCTTGAGGATCTCGACCCGCTGCTGCAGGCCTACTGACAGGTCCGAAACCCGAGCCATCGGATCGACCTCGAGACCGTAGCGGGTGGCCAGCTCGGTAACCTTCTGCCGCGCCTCCTGGAGATCGACCGTGCCCGCGGGGCCAACGGTCTCATGCCCAAGGATGATGTTCTCGGCAACGGTCAACGGTGGGATGAGCATGAAGTGCTGGTGCACCATGCCGATGCCGAGCCCGATGGCGTCCGTCGGACCATGGATGATGGCGGGGCGGCCATCAAAGACGATCTCGCCGCTGTCGGCGCGAACCAGCCCGTAGACGACATTCATGAGAGTCGTCTTGCCGGCGCCGTTCTCGCCCAGAAGCGCGTGGACCTGGCCCCACTCGATGACCAGGTCCACGTTGTCATTCGCCCGGAGCCCCGGGAACGTCTTGACGATCCCTCGAAGCTCCAGCGCCGGTGACGCGCTTACGAGTATTTGGTGAGCCCCTCCGCTCCTGTGCTCAGGCTGCCGTCCTTGAGTTTGGCCATGATGTCCTGAAGCTTGGTCTTGATATCGGCCGTGACTTTCGAGTCCCACTGATGGTAGGGAGCCAGCCCGACGCCACCGTTCTTGATGTCGAAGTTCTGGATGCCACCGGTTGGCCACTGATTTTTCACCGCGCTCGTGATGATCGACTTGACGGCGACCGAGATCTGCTTCAAGGCGCTGGTGACCAGGCACGGATCGACATCCGGGTAGGTGAAGTACTGGTCAACGTCAACCCCGATGCATGGCTTGTTAGCCTCTTTGGCGGCGAGCAGCGCCCCGTTGCCGGTCGCGCCACCGGCGGCGAAAATCACGTCGGCGCCGCCACTCAACTCGTCCTGGGCGCGCGCCTTGCCCCAGTCCGGGTCGGCGAATGCGTTAGCGGCCGCCGGGTGGAAGACACCGTCAACCTTGATGGTGGGGTTGATGTACTTCGCGCCGTTCTCGTATCCCTTGCGGAATTGGACGACCGCCGGGACGTCGAGGCCGTAGACGCCGCCGATGTGGTTGGTCTTCGACAGCAGGGCCGCGAGGGCTCCAACCAGGAATGCGCCCTGATCCTGCTTGAAGAGAAGCCCGGTGAAGTTCGTCGGTGCGACTGGATCGGCGAAGTCCGCCGAGTCAACGATCGAGAACTTCACGTTCGGATTGGCCTTGGCGGCCTTCAGCGTGTCATCGCCGAGCAAGAACCCGGCCGCGACCACCATGTCGTATTTCTGGTCGACGAACTGCTGAATATTCGGCGTGTAGTCGGTGGGTTGCTTGGACTCCAGGAACTTGCTCTGCACACACAGGCTCGAGTCGGCCGTCGCGTCCTGAACCCCCTTCCAGCCCGCGTCGTTGAAGCCCTTGTCGCCGAGCTTCCCGATGTCGGTGACGAACCCGACCTTGAATGTCTTCGAACAGCTTGACGCCGCCGGTGCGCTGCTTCCGCAGCTCGCGAGGACCAGGGCGCCAACCACTGCCAGCGGGATAAGAATCTTCCGCACGCGCTTCCCCTCCTTTTTGTCTCCAATGCCGGACAGGGCCCGTGGAGTTTTACCGACGGATATTCTTTCACGATCACGGCCGGTTTGCCAGCAGCCTAAGAATCGCTAATGTCTGCCCATGACATCACGGATTGACTGGGTCCGAAGCAACTGCCGGCTGCTCCGGGCGATCGCCGAGGACTTCGCCAAAACGCAGCCGTTTTCAGACCTGACGATCGGCACGGGTATTCACCTCGAGCCCAAGACCGTGGCGCTGCTGCTGACACTGAAAGCCGGTGGCGCTGGGGTCGTTTCGACCGGGAATCTCAATAGCACACAGCCCGAGGCCGTCGAATATCTGAGGGCCAACGGCGTCCAGGTGATCGGCGATCGGACCACCGATGAGCGCGAGCATGATCGCTGTTTAGGCGAGGTCCTGAGGGCCCAGCCGAACTTGATTTTGGACAACGGCGGCGACCTGTTTGTCCGTTATCTGGGGAACCCGTATGAGCGGCTGCTGGGCGGCACCGAGGAGACGACCTCCGGCCGCATGCGCCTCGCCGGGCTGCGCTCGCAACTCAAGCGTCCGATCCTCGTGATCAACGACAGCCCGATCAAGCAGTTCGCGGAAAACCGGCATGCGGTCGGCCAGAGCGTCCTGGAGTCGTTCTTGAGAATTACCAATCGGGCCCCGAACGGGCGCAACGTCCTGGTGTTTGGCTACGGGTCCGTCGGAAAGGGCATCGCCGCGAGCTTTCGTAATGCATACGCCACGGTGTCCGTAATCGAGCGGGATCCGGTCTTGCGGCTGGAGGCCAGCTTCGACGGGTTCCGGGTGCCGGAGCGCGACGCGGGGCTCAGGACGGCCGAGATCGTCATCACGGCCACCGGCGCGGAGGGGGTCGTGACCGAGGCGGACCTCGATGTTCTTCGTGATCGGGTCGTCCTGATCAACGCCGGGCATTTCCCCGCAGAGATCGCTGTCGAACGGATCGCGGCCGATCCGCGGGTCGCGAAGCGCCAGGACGGGCCGGATGGCGTAACGACGTTGGTGCTCACGGATGGGCGAGCGATTCATCTGCTGGCCGGAGGGCACATGGTGAACCTGGGCGGGCCTAGGCCGCTCGGGAATTCGATTGAATCGATGGACCTCGGATTTGCGCTCCAGGCGCGGTGCCTGGAAGCCGTCGCGCGTGGGCGCACCAGCCCCGACGACGTCGTGGTACCGGTCCCCTCGTCGATCAACGCCGCGGTGGCCGAGGCGTTTCTGCAGCTCTATCGTTAGCTATCGGTTGACAGCGGCCCGGAAGCCAGCAGGTCCGCAATCGTTTGCACGCGCCCCTGAATCTCGGGCGTCAGGCGCGGACTGGCGCGCAGGCTCACGCCGACCGCGCCCTGCGCGAGGCCCACGGAGCGCAGGCCGCTGCGCCACGGCCCGGCGATCGCATCTTCCAGTGTCATCTGCACGCCGCGATCGATGAATTTCGTGCTGCTGGCCAGCAAGCAACCCGGGTCGCTGGACGCGACGATGTCGGCGTCGATGCAGGCGGCGCCCGATTGCGTGGCGCCGAGCAACGCCCCCTGGCCGGTCGTGCCACCGGCGCCAAAGATGATGTCGGCGTGCTGCTGGCTGAAGGCCCGCGCCTGGTCGGCACCCCAGGCAGGATCTTCATAGGGCGCGCCGCCGGCCGGCTGGTAGGCACCGAGCACCCGAACGCCTGGCCTGGCATAGCGGGCGCCATGCTCGAAGCCCGCTCGGTTGGTGACATCCATGGTGCCCTGCGGACCGTAGACACCGGCGACGACGCCGGTCTGGGTCATCATGCCCGCCAGGGCGCCGGCGAGGAACGCCGCCTGGTCCGATCGAAACGTCAGAACCGCCAGGTTCGGCACATCCGGTGGCATCACGATCGGATCGACCAGCAAGAAGTGCCGGGTTGGATTGGCCCGGGCCACGTCGACGACCGGGTCGGTGAGCAAGAAGCTGCCCGCGATCACCAGGTCATATCCGGGATACGCCTGCAACATGCGCCGGTACTCGGACGGACGCCCCGGTAAGGCCAGCTCGGCGCGGCCGCACGCGATCTGGCGAAGGGCCTGGTTGACGCCCCGCCAACCGGCGGCATCGACAGAAGACCGAAGCCCGGCGACGTCCGCCACGAAGGCAACGCGAAACATCGGGGCGCAGCCTGGCGTCCCGCTGGGGGAGGGGACCAGCGTCTGACGGGTCCCGCTGGCACCCGCCTGCACGAGCAGCAGCATCGAGACGACGAGCAGCAAGATGCTGGCAGTCAGGTACCGAAGAGGCGATCGCCGTAGTCGCCCAGGCCGGGCAGGATGTACTTCTGGGCGTTCAGCTCGCGGTCCCGCGCCGCCGTGAAGATCTGGACGTCCGGGTGCGCTGCCTGCAGCGCCTGGATCCCCTCGGGAGCGGCCACGACGCACACTAGGCGAACGCTTGCGGGGTGGTATTCCTTCATGATCTCGACGGCCTTGGTCGCCGTTCCACCGGTGGCCAGCATCGGGTCGAGGATCATGACGGACTTGCCGGCGATATCGGGCGGCAGCTTGACGTAGTAGCGGGAGGCGACGGCGGTCCGCTCGTCGCGCTCCAAGCCGATGTAGCCGACCGTCACTTGGGGCAGCAGCTCGAGCACTGGGCCCACCAGGCCCAAGCCGGCCCGAAGAATTGGCACGGCGACGACCCGATCGCCGATCGCATGCCCCTGCGTCTTTTCGAGTGGCGTCTCGATGGAGAAATCGCGGGTTCGAAGATCGCGTGTCGCCTCATACAGCAGCAACGTGATGATCTTGTCGGACGCCTCGCGAAACTCATCGGGCGTCGTGTCCCGGTCGCGCAGGCGCGTCAGGTAATGCGCGACCAGCGGATGCTCGACGACGTGCAGGGTCATTTGGCCCCCACCCGGACTTCGATTTCTGGCGGCAACGTGGCAAGACCCGGCTCAGCCATGCGGCCCTCGGCGAGGAGCTTCCTGGCGCGGGCGATGTTCGAGGCCGACCAGTTGCTCTTAGGCCGGCGGGGCGTGAACCTGGCCGCGTAGGTGTCCTCGTCGATCGATTTGTTCTGCCCCTCGATCCAGCCGTAGGCGACCCCTTCCAGGACCGACTCTTCGTAGGTGATGCCGGACTTGCCTGACGCCTTCTTGTAATAGACGAGCCAGATTTCTTTCGTGTCGGCGTGGTGCTTCGCCAGCCAGCGACGCCACTCGAGACTATTACGCACCTTCAGCGTTTTACCAACATCCATTCAGGCCTTCAGCGGCGCCAGCTGGCGTGCGGCGCCCAGCGCCACTTTGAACATCGGCGTCAGGTCGAGCGCCGCGACCCGTGTCGGATCGATCGCTTCTTCGCCGGGCTCGTTGACAACGGTCAGGACCGAGCCGCCACGGAGATTGAGCAGGGCGCAGATGACGAAGATCGTCGACGACTCCATGTCGTTGCAGAGCACCCGCGCCCGATGCCAGACCTTGAGAGCGCCTTCCAATTCCTCACGGCGGGGCATCCGAGCCGCGTGCAGGTCGGTATAGAGCGCGTCGTGACTCCGGACAATCCCGGCGTGGGCCCGCTGGTTCGCGTCGCGCGCGGCGGCGACCAGCGCGGATAGCAGCTCGAAGTCGGCCACCGCCGGATAGCTCATCGGCACGTAGCTGGGGGTCGTCCCTTCATCGCGCACCGCGGCCGTGGCGATCACCAGGTCGGAGAAATGCACGTCCTTCTGAATCGACCCAGTGGTGCCTACGCGGATGAACGTCGTCGCTCCGATCGCGGCGAGCTCCTCGACGGCGATCGCCGTCGACGGTGAGCCGATGCCGGTCGAGCAGACCGAGACCGCGCGGCCGTCGAGCGTCCCGGTGTAGGTCGTGTACTCGCGGTTCCGCGCGATCAGCCGGGGACTGTCGAGCAGCCGGGCGATCGGCTCCACCCGACCGGGATCGCCGGGGAGAAGGACGACCGCGCCGACATCGCCAGGTTTGCAGCGGATGTGGTACTGCAAATCCCCCATTGCCGACGTGAGTTTACGCGGTTTACTGGCCGGCGACCGTGGCTTCGCTGGTGCTCGTGAAGGTCGGACCGAGCAGCAGCCGCAGCAGGGGAGAGGTCACGGGATCTTTGTACGTGATGGCAACGGTGAACCGGGAGGGCCGGCCCTCCGCGTTGGGAAGCGCTTGCTTGACGCGGACCGTCGCGAGTCCTGGATCGAGGTTGCTGAGGTGTGCCACGATGGCCCGGCAGGTCTCCGCCTCCGAGTAGGCCGCGGGCCGCAGCAGACCGTCCGCGGCCTGCCAGCAGGGTTCGCTGTTCGGATCGCCGACGCGCAGGCCGTGGGCCAGCGTCGTGGCACCGGCCGTGGCGGCCTCTTGGAGCTGCCACGAGCGAAGGCCCAGACCGGCGAGTTGGAGCGTGGCAACGCCGGCCCCGAACAGGACGGACAGACCGAGGAAGATCGCGATCATGGACTGACCCGACTGCTTGCCCACGTGGCTCAGCATCGGCCCAGCGCGTTGCATCCGGCGTTACGTGTCGAGCCGCTCGGTACCGGACGCGCTGATCCGTCGCAACAGCAACGGTCGAGGCCGCGCCGATGCCGTTACGCGGAAGGCCCCCGCAACGCGGGTCGCAACCTGTTGCGCCGCCTCCTCGGTGCGGGCGTGGACGGTCGCCACTGGCTCGCCGCGCTGGACGGCATCGCCAACTTTCTTTTGCAGCACGATGCCCACCGCGAGGTCGATCGCCGCATCTTTCCGGTCGCGGCCCGCCCCGAGGGATTTGGCCGCGAGCGCGATCTCCAGCGCATCGATCGCGGCCACCTGGCCCGATTGGCTCGCAGCAACTGGCCGCTGGACCGGGGCGGTTGGCAGGCGCGCCAGGTCGTCGACGACCCGTGGATCGCCCGACTGCGCTTCGACGAGTTGCGCGAACTTGCGTAACGCGGCTCCGTCGGAGATCAGGCGCTTGAGATCGGTCGTTTCTGCGCCGGCCATGCGGAGCATCTCGTTTCCCAGCCGAAGACTGAGGGCTTCCAGGTCCGAGGGGCCACGTGCCGACAGCGTCTCGATCGCCTCGCGGACTTCGAGCGCGTTGCCCACCGCGCGCCCAAGGGGCTGCTCCATGTCGGTGACGTAGGCGACGGTCTCGCGTCCGGCGTTGGCGCCGATCGCCACCAGCGCCCGAGCCAGTGCCTCGGCCGCCTCGAGCGTCGCGACAAAGGCACCGCGGCCGCACTTGACATCGAGCACGATGGCATCGGCGCCCGCGGCCAGCTTCTTGCTCATGACGCTGCTCGCGATCAACGGCACGGAGTCCACCGTGGCCGTGGCGTCGCGCAAGGCATAGAAGACTTTGTCCGCGGGGACCATATCGGCGGTCTGCCCGGCGATCGCGATGCCGATGCGCCGGACCTGGTCGATGAAGTCGTCGATAGAAAGATCCACGTTGAAGCCGGGGATGGACTCGAGCTTGTCGAGCGTGCCTCCGCTGTGGCCCAGGGCGCGTCCCGAGAGTTTCGCCACCGGGATGCCGGCGGCGGCGACCAGCGGTGCGACCACCAACGTGGCCTTGTCGCCGACGCCGCCTGTGGAGTGCTTGTCGACTTTGCGGCCGGGGATCGATGCGAGATCGAGCTGGCGCCCACTGGCCGCCATGGCCAGCGTCAGCGTCTTGGTCTCGGCGTCCGTCATGCCGTTGAGGCGCACCGCCATCAGCCAGGCGGCCAGCTGGTAGTCCGGGATCGATCCGTCGGTGGCGCCGCGCACGATGAACTCAATGGCGTCGTCGCTAAGGACCCGGCCATCGCGCTTGTCTCGGATGACATCGATCGCGGTCACGGCTCTGGCGTTTAATGATGCGCGATGTGGCCCACGCTCGTCGGCCTGGTGGTCCCGCTGGGGCTCGATACGTTTGCCATCGCGGCCGCGCTTGGCATGACCGGACTCACGCGCCAGGACCGGATCCGGGTCACGGTCCTCTTTACGGCGTTCGAGATGGGCATGCCGGTGGTCGGCATCGTGCTGGGGGCCGTCGCCGGCAACGTCGTGGGAAAGGCTGCCGACTACGTCGCGATCGCCATCCTGATTGGGCTTGGCGTCTTCATGCTCTGGCCGCGACATGATGAACGTGACGAATCCGAGCGCGTTGGATTGCTGGCTCGGACCCGTGGGCTGGCGGCGATCGGGCTGGGCATCAGCATCAGCCTCGACGAACTGGCGATCGGGTTCACCCTGGGATTGCTGCGTTTCCCGGTTGTGCTGGTGATCGCGCTGATCGGCATCCAGACGCTGATCGTGACGCAGGCTGGGCTTCGGCTGGGAACGCAGATTGGCGAAGTCGTCCGCGAGCGGGCCGAGCAGCTGGCGGGCGTCGTGCTGGCCGCCTTGGGCGTCGTCCTCTTAGGACAGCGTTTGCTCGCCGGGCATTAATTAGCCCTGGAGCAAGTGCGCCGGGTTACCCTTCATGCCGACCGCGACGGTGACCGTGTCGATCGCCACCGAGCCATTGGCCAGGTTGGTCCGATATTGGAGCGACCACCACCAGTTCGCCGGGTTGTTGCCGGGGTTCCAGGTCGAGGCGACCGGGATCTCGAAATGAAGCCAATGCCCGTTGTAGTAGACCGTGTTGTTGCTAGTCGCCAGGACGGTTGCCTGAGTATTGCCGGGTGCGCTGATCAGCGTGCCGGCATTGCTACGCTGGACGCCCAGGTCGTAGATCTTGACCCCGGTCGCCGAGGTCGCGATCGCGTTCGTGACCGGGTCGATGATGTCGATGTAGACGTTGCCCGCGCCCGAGATATCGCCCGGGTCCCAGATGTCGACGGTCACGGTCTTGCCGGCGTAGTAGGGCGGGAGCTGGAAGAGCGGCAACTTGAAGGTCTGGGTCGCAATCGGCGTGTACCAGGACATGTCGTTCCAGGCCCCGAGCGAGCAGCTGGTCGTGCACAGGTTGCGGTTGGAGTCCAGCACGCGAACCGCATAGGCCTTATGCGAGGCATTCGGCTGATTACCGGGCATGTCGCCGTCGTGCTCGAGGTTGTCGACCCGGAGCCGGTAGGTACCGGCGACCAGCATCCCGCCGGTCAGGTAGGAGCCGGGGTTGCCGTACTGGTTGAGGCTGACCAGGCCGCTGTCGTTGGTGCCGCTGTAGGTCGGCACGTCGATCCAGTTGTGGTAGATCGACATGTTCGTCGGGTTGCCTTGCGCGTCGTACGTCTGGGTGATGATCGCGCCACTGTTCACGTTCTTGTACCGCGGCGGGTTCGCATTCCAGTTCGTTGCGTCGATTGGATAAACCGTCGTCTGGGTGAGCTTCACGTCAGTCGACCGGATGAACTGGTTGGTGATCGAGAAGAGCGTGTAGCGATTCGCCGAGAAGAGCTGCGTGTTGGTGAAGTCCGTAATGCTGTCCTCCTCGTGCAGGTAATAGCTGCCACCGCTGGAGCACACCATCGGCTTGACGTTGTCGCAGTTGTTGTGCGGCCCGGACGAGCCGTTTGGACCCCCGTCGGGGGCAAAGGCCGCGTTGTAGATCTGGATGTAGCCACCGCCCGAGGGGATCGTGATCAGGTAGTTGTAGCCGCCGCGGGCCGGTAGCGAGCCGTCCGCCGGCTCGCTGCCCTGCGCGGCGCTGATCTGGTGGACGTCGGTCGATGGCGGGTTAAGGGGGGCGTTGAACTCGTAAGCCGGGTTCGGCGTGAAGGCGTCGCCCTGCTGGCGATCGACGCCCCATCCCTCGGTGCGCATGAAGTAGTAGTTGTTGGCAGTTCCGAGCTGCGAGGTCGTCGCGCCGATCTGCCCGCCTGGCTGGCCCAGCGTGATCGGCGGCAGGTAGGTGGCGATCGCCGTCCGCGAGACCATGTAGGTGTTGAAGCCGAGCAGCTGCATGAAATAAACCTGGACGCGCTTGGTGACCGTCACCTGGAACTTGTTTGCGTAATAGGCAGGCGGATTGCTGCCGGGGATCAGGACCCGTTCCGGATCGACGCCGATCGCATTGGCGACATCGGCGGTGTCGAAGCCGTTTTGCTTGGCGATGGCGAGCGCCTTTTCGGTGGCGTTGTTCACGGGCGGGGACGTGAACTGGTTGGGCATGTACACGACGCCCGCCAGCGCGGCCGCGGCAGCGGCGCGCTCAGCCGCCAGGCTCTGAACGTAGCCGATCAGGGCATCGACGCCCAGCCCGACACCGCCGGCGAGCACAAACATGAGCATCAGGGCCATCAGCACGATGGCCTGGCCGCGCTTTGCTTTTGGCCGACGGATCAGGATGCCCATCAGTTCAGCACCGGCGCTACCTTCATGACGGAGTACTCGGTGAACGTCATGTTGCCGAACGTCCCGGCCGGCACCGTGAATGTCCAGACAAGGCGGACCCCGATGGCTGTCTCGTCCGGTGGCGTCTGATAGCGGCGCTCCAGCGTTAACGTCTGTTGACCGCCGCCCAGCGGGTTGCCGCTGCCGTCGAATTGATCCTGGTAGTCGCTCGCCTGCATGGCGCCGTCGGCGCGGGTCGCCCCGTAGATGTCGAGTTCCAGCAGGGTGCCGTAGCCCCAGGTCTTGGTCACCGCCAGCACGTTGCGGACGATTTTCTTATCGATCGCGGCCTGAGTCGCGGTCGGGTTCGTTTGCCGCCCCCCGAGTTCGGAGGCGAGTCGCACTCCCTGGCGCGTGGCGTAGCTGGCGACCAGCTTGTCCCAGACCAGCATCGTGCAGTCGAACCCGCCTAGCAGGAGGACAGCCATGACCGGGATCGTGACGGCGAGCTCCACCAGAGACTGGGCCCGCTTCCGGCGCGGGGCCATTGCCGGCGTGGTGACAGATGTGCGTTGCATCTCAGTAGGTCTGCGGCTCCAACCGCACGTAGTACTTCGCCGAGAGGACGAGCGGACCGCTGGCGATCAGCGCCCCCGATTTCCACGCGTACTGGTACTTGATGGTGACGCCCATGAAGTCGCTCGATCCATTGGACACGTCGCGCAGGCTGGCCGACCATGGCTCAGGCGTGACCAGGGGGGTACCGAAGAGGTCGTACTTGTTGACGCAGCCGCCGCCCCCACAGCCGTTGGTATCGACCGTCAGGGCCCCGGTATTGGGGTCCTCGATCAGCCGATAGATGTCGATCTCGGTCACCTGGACGATACCGTTCTGTCCAAGCCCCGTGCCATCGATGGTGCCGATCACCTGCATGTCGGCGTTCGCCGCGTTGCCGGCTTCGGCGCCGACACGCGCGGCTTCTCCGGTGGCATAGGCAGAAGTGCCTACGCCGAACATCAAGAAGCCGGCCTCGACGATGCCGAGTAGCAGGATCAGCGCGATGGGCGCGCAGAGGGCGAATTCGGCAGTCCCCTGACCAGGCCTGGCTCGCCGGCGACCCAGTTGCTGGGCCCCGGCCGGGGCGCGTTGATTTAACACGGTGGGTGTCATCCGTTCTTCCTTGGGGTCAGTCGCCGAGAGGCCTACTCCCTACTGCAGATAACGCAAACGGTAAGGTTCCTGAGGGTCAAACTCGATCACGGCTTCTTACAAGTCCCGTTACGACTTGATACCCCGGCTGTCTCGGCGGCATGAAGAAAAACGAGCGGCTGTTCGTAAACAAACGTTCCGTATTGCGGCTTATCAGGTGGGTGCGTAGAGTTCCACCTGCGACCTGTCAGAAAGCCAGTCAGAGAAGGAAACGACTCTGATCGGTTGCTGGCGAGGGGACCGCAAGGTTCTCACTCTCGAGCCGTGAGGCCCGAGGGCCTGGCCCGCAAGGGCTGGGGAGTCGGTTGTCGCAAGACGACCGGTTCTGCCGGCGACGAAGGTCCGGCCCGCAAGGGCTTGGACTGGGCGGCGGGATGAAGGCTCGCTGGATAACACCGGCGAGTTGTAAACCGTAACGTCAGGTCGCATTTCTATTTTCTGCCGACGGTACCCCCACCTGGCCCTCCGCCGGAAGGGAGGAGGGAAACCGGTCAGGTCAGGAGAGGAAGTCGACCAGGAGCCGGTTCAGGCGGTCCGGCTGGTCGACCGGCACCCAGTGCGAGCCCTCGAAACGCTCGTAGCGCCAGGTCCCCTGCACGCGCTGCTCGGAGCGCGTCATGGCGTCTTCAGTCAGATAGAGATCGCCGGTGCTCCAGATCCCGAGCGTATCCGCCTTGATCAACGGGAGCTGCGGCCCGCCGGACCGGCCGAGGAGCGCTTGCACCGGAAGGTTCGCACGATACCAGTTGAGCGCCGGCGTCAGCGCGCCGGGCTCGGACAACGTCCGGACGTAAGCATCCGTGTCTTTCGCGCCGCCGAGGAAGAGGCGGAACAGGGACCAGTCGTCCCGTTGCAGCAACTCCTCGGCGACGCCTTCGAACAAGAACAGCAGGCGGTACCAGCCCTTCTGGAGTTCCTCGAGCGTCGGCTTCGCCGCGGCTCCGGGAGCGCCGACCGAGATGGCAACCAGGCGATCGACGCGATCGGGCGCTAAGGCCGCCAGGAGCCACGCCACCGCGGCGCTCCAGTCATGCCCGACGACGTGCGCGCGCTGGATGCCGAGTGCATCCAGAATGGCGGTGACGTCCCGGACGATCGATGACAATCGATAGTCGGCAACGGCGTCGGGCTTGCTACTGCGCCCGCGCCCCCGCATGTCGGGCACGATGGTGCGGAAGCCGCTTTTCACGAGGGCCGGCACCTGGTTGCGCCACAGATCGCCGGTGTCGGGAAAGCCGTGCAGCAGGATGACCGGCGTTCCGGAACCCTGATCGCGGACGTAGAACTGCAGTCCGTTGGCTTCGATCAACTCGGTCAACCGGCACCATCTTAGAATCAACCCGGATGGAGCCGGCGAATTCGGGGGCGCTGGAGGCGCTGCTCAAGCGGGGCGAACTGGTCGAATCGACGTCGGAAATGACGCCCGGCTATCTGCGCGAGCTGAAGCACACGCTGCTGGTCTCCGGCGACACGGAACTGATCTCGGCGCCGGCCTACTATCTCGCGGCCCGGAAGGCGCCCAGCGTCAACGCCTTCATGACGGGGATCGCCATCATCCAGGACGAGCTGGCGCACGCGCACATCGCGTATCACATCCTCGAAGAGCTGGGCGAGAGCCAGGAGGCGCTGATTTTCAAGCGGGATCCCAAGGCCTTTCGCTATCCGTACGCGTTTGACGTGCCGTTGGAGAGCTGGACCGAGCTGGTGGTCGCGAACGCGATGTACGACCAGGCGGGCTTCTGCCTGCTGGGCGACATCCACGAGCACGGGTCCTATGGTCCATGGAAGCGCGGCCTCGTGAAAGTGATGGCGGAGGAGAACTTTCACCTGCGTAATGGCCGCAACTGGTCAAAACGCATCAGTCTCGCGGGCGGCGAAGCCAGGGAAGAGTTGCAGCGGGCCGTCGATTGGATGTTTCCCCTGACCGTCGAATGGTTTGGCTTGCCCGACGACCTCAAGCAGCACTCGGCGCAGCTGGACTATCGACTGAAAGGCCTGACCAACGACCAGCTGCGGCAGCAATGGCTCTCTACGGTCGTTCCGTTTATGGAATCGATCGGGATCCAGGTGCCGGCGCACAAGGAAGGGGAGGGCTACGTGCTCGACTATCCGTTCCCCTGTACCTTCGACGCCGACGAGAAGCGCTGGCATTTCAAGGACCCGTGCAGCTGGGACGCGGTCCTCAAGCGCTGGCGCGCGCGCGGACCGCGCAATGCGGAGATGGTCGCGCTCTTCCAGGAGAGCTTCTCGAAGTTCCAGGTGCGCGCGTGAGCCCCCACCCTGCCCTCCCCCGCGAGCGGGGGAGGGAAACATCGCCGCAAGAGCGCATCTGGTCGGCGTTGGCGGAGATCAACGATCCGGAGATGCCGGTCAATTTGGTGGACCTTGGCCTGATTTATGGCGTCAGCGTGGACCGCGGTTCCGTCGCTGTGCGGCTGACCTTTACGGCCATGGGCTGCCCGGCCAGCGACATGATCATGGCCGACATCCGCGAGCGACTGCTTGCGGAGCCGGGCATCGAGGAGGTGCGCCTGGACATCGTTTGGGACCCACCGTGGACGTCGGCCCGGTTGACCGCCGACGGCCGCGAGGCGCTGCGGGCCTGGGGGCTTTCCGTCTGATGCGCTACACGCGCGTTCACCCCGACGTGCACGAGTACGATGTCTTTGCCCGCAAGACCAGGGTCGAGCCACTGCACCAGGTCGGCTCGGTGGTCGCACCTGACGACGACCTCGCCATGGCGTATGCCCGCGCGACCTACGACGAAGAGCGCTGGGTGGAGATGATGATCGTGCCCAAAGCCGCCATCATCCCGCTCTGGGCGCCGGGCGGGGACAGCTGAGTCTCTACTCGCTCGTCAAGAGCCTGGCGGATAACAAACAATTGCTTGGGATGCGCTACGCGGAGTGGTGCATCGCGGCGCCCACACTCGAAGCCGATATCGCGGCAGCCGCCATGGGTCTCGACGACATCGGCCATAGCCGCGTCCTTTATGGGTCATTGCGTGAGCTCGGAACCCCGGACGGTGCGGTCGAGGATGCCGCCAGCTACGCCAACGTGCCCTACCTGGACCGACCCTGGACGGAATGGGCTGAGTTCGTCGCCGCCAACGCCGTCCTCGACAATGCCTTCACCCTGATGATCGAGGCGCTGGCCAACGGCAACGTGGAGATTTTGCGAAGCCGGCTCAAGAAGATGCTCCAGGAAGAGCGCTATCACACGCTCCATGGCCGAAGCTGGATGCACGAGGTGGAGGCTGGCGCGGCCATCGACCGTGCGTGGCGGGAATCGCTGGAATGGATCGGACCCGAAAACGGGGACGTCGATGAGCTGCATCGCAGCGGCCAGCTGGCCTACGGCGTGCGCGACCTGCGACGGCTGCTGGAAGAACGGCTCGACGCCAGCGCACCGCAGCCCGCCATCGAGTGGGGCAGTTGGGAACCGATCCGCCGGCGAACCCAGGCTGGCGGCATCGATCAGGCGACGCTCGACCTGTTGCAGGGGCTTGCGGAAAAGCGCTACATGCCGGCCAGTGGATAAGCCCCCGCCGCGTTGCCCGTTCTGCACGTCAGCCGATACCGAGGTCATCTCGCTCTTTGGCAGCCAGGTGATGACGATGCAGTGCAAATGCCGCGCCTGCGGTAGCTATTTCGAAGCCAGCAAGTACTGATCGAGCCGGGGCTCGGGTATCTGGTCTCGCCTGCCGCACCGCTCCCTGTCGAAGACGGCGGCTTCAACGTCGTCACCTGCCAGCAGGGACTGCAGTTTTTTTCCGGATCGCCCGGCGGCCATCCGCGAGATGCATCGCGCGCTCAAGCCGGGCGGCCGCGTCGCCGCCGCGGTCTGGCGCGCGATCGACCTCCAGCCGTACTTTGCCGCCATGGATGCCGCGCTGCGCGAGTGCGTGCCCACTGACCAGGCGGACCCGTACGGTATGCCGTTCCGCTGGCCGAGGGCGGCCGAGCTGGAGTCCACCTTCCGTAACGAGCGGTTCACCAGTGTGTCGGTCGTCGAGGTCCGCCACCCGATCACGTTCGAAGGTGGCATCGCGCAGGCCCTCTCGGCACTGGCCGCCTCGCCAATCGCTACCACGATTGCGGAACTCGACCCTGATACGCGTGCCCGGCTCTGGAGCGCCGCAGAACGGCGGCTGAGCCCGCTGCACGCCGAGGGGCAGGTTCGGACGCAAATGGTGTCGAATTTCGTCACTGCACGTAAAGCCGGCTAGGGGAACGAAACCTTAACAAGGGCGTTAGCGGCTATTTAACTGCGCCCCCCAGACTCGGATCGTGCCGTGCAACAGCTGGAACGTTCCTTTTTGCTGGCGCCCGACGTTAGGCGAAGTGGGAAGTTGGAGATCTTTGCCCTCGGCTGCGACGTTGCCGGGCTTTCGCGCGTCTGATGGGTGATGGTTTTCGCAGCCTACCGGAGGTACTATCCAAATTAAATGATCGGTAAGAGAGACGTGAGCTCCTCGGTGAGAGCTTTTCGCGAACCGCTGCGCATGGGACTGACCGTGATGGTGCTGGGCGCGGCCGCGCTTTCGCTTCAGGCCTGGCTGTCAAACCGGCACGTCTGGCGCACGGCGGGATTTGTGGCGGCGACGGCGCTGACCAAGGCCGCCATCGTCCTGGTGCTGGTGCTCGTCGTGGCCGGCGTCCTGGTTGCGATGCGGCCCAAGCGGACGGTGCAAGAGGCGCTGTTGGTCATTGCCGTAGCCAATGTCTTTCTGGGAGTGGTGACCGGCCGGCCGGTCCTGGCACTCGCGGGGGCAATCGGATTCGCGCTCGTCGTGATTGCCCGTCCCCTCTGGTGGGAGCTGAGTGACACTCGTGCCAGTCGCCTCGGCCGGTTCGTTCTGCTCGCGGCTACCGGGCTCGTCGTGGCCCTGTTCCTGCTCGAGCGGCCGAAGGGTACCCTGATCGCGCTCTTTACGCTCATCTTCCTGATCGCCCTCGGGGCGGGGCTCTGGGGCCTGCTGCTCCTGGTCCGCAACGCTCCACTGCCGAGCAGCATCGGACCGCTGGCCACCGTCTACCAGGAGTACGCGCGGGCCGGGATCAGCCCGTTCACGCTGATGCACGACAAGCGCTATTTCTGGAACCGCGAGGGCACGGCGTACCTGGCCTATGCGGCCAGGTCGGGCGCCGCGGTGGTCCTCGGTCCTGGGGTCGGGCCGGCGGCGGCACTTCCCTCGCTGTACGCCGAATTCCGGGCGGAGAGTCACCGCCGCGGATGGCGCGTCGGCTTCTACCAGGTCCCCGAGGCGATGGCCGACGAGTTCGGTTGGGGCCATGGCTACCGCATCGGGTCCGAGGCGATCGTGGAGCTCGATGGCCTCACCCTGGAAGGCCCCATCATGGCGAAGCTCCGCCACGAGATCAGCCGGGCGCAGCGTAACGGCGTGACGGTCACGATCGTTCCCGACGCCGCGATACCGCCGCAGACCCGACGGGCCATGCGCGGTCTCACCGAAATGCGGATCCAGAACCGGCATTTTGGCGAGATGGGATTCTCCGTCGGCCGCAGCGATGACGTCCCGGCCGTCCCCACGACGGTCGGCCTCGCGCACGACGCCGCCGGCGAGCTGGTCGCCTATGTCACCTGGCTCTCGCTGCCGGCCGCTCGCGGTGTATCGCTCGATGCCATGCGGCGTCGCGCCAATGCGCCGGGCGGCACGATGGACCTCCTGCTCTACACCGGCCTGACGCACTTCAAGGGCACGGCCACCTGGGCGAGCCTTGGGCTGGCACCAGCGGGCGGCCCGTCGGCCTGCGGCCTCTCTGCGTTCAAGACGAAATTCCGGCCCACGTGGGAGCCGCGCTACATGGTGGCAGAACGATTGATCGATTGGCCGGTGGTCGCCGCGGCGACGCTGCTCCTGCATTACCCACGGCTGGCCCAGCATGTCACCGGGCGCGTGATTGCGCCGGTCAAATGGTTGCGCGCCGCCTGACCAGCCTCCGGGCACACGCGACCCGCATACGGCCGCGATCCATCGCGAGGTTGTGGCCGCTTGGCGCCCTCTTGCTCCTGGCGGTTGCCGTGGCCTTGTTCGAGGGCAGCGCCACCTGGGGCAATCTCGACGGTGGGTTGCGTTCGCTCGATTTCGATCCTGAGCGCGCGCAACTGATCGAGGCATGGCTTGCCGGTGCGCTCTTCGCGTTTGGCGGGGCCCTCATCACCGGCCGCCCCTGGTTATCCAGCGTCTTCGCCGTCGGTTTCGTCGGCCTGACCTACATCCTGCCGTTAGGGGCGAGGCTTGTCGAACAGACACCGACGCTCTTCGGGATGCGCGAGCGTGTCTCTGCCGGCGCGATCCAGCACAACCAGGTGGTCGCCCTCGCCGTGGCGTTTCTCGCGGCCGTGGTCGCCGCCGCCGTCGCCGACTTACTTGGTCGAGAGGTGCGGCGTCACCTTCGGGACCGGCAGTCGCGCACCCGCGCCGTTCGCTCCGGTGTCCTGGGCGGCGCGCTGATCCTCACGATCCTGCTGGCCGGCGGCGTCGATCCGCTGCTGCGGGTGGGTCCCGACGCCGGTGTGTATTCTCCCGCACCGGTCGCCGCGCGGCCGGTCAGCGCCTCGGGACAACCGGCCCCGGCGGAGCCCGTCCCGAGCGCGGGCGAGGTTCGGCAGGGGACCTATTACAGCGCGGCCATGCGGGAGTCTCGTCACTTCTACATCTATCTGCCGCCGAGCTACGGCTTGCGCTCGGCGGCCCACCGGCACTATCCGACGATCTACCTGCTGCACGGTGATCCGTCGAATTCCGGTGAATGGCTTCGTTATGGCACGCCGGCGGTGTTCGATGCCGGCTTCGCCCACGGCGACCTGTCCGAGGCCATCCTGGTGATGCCCGATGGCAACGGTCACGTGACGGTGGCAACCCAATGGGCCAACCGCCGGGATGGTCGTGACCGGATCGAGGATGCGACGCTCGAGTTGGTTGCGTACGTCGATCGGCAGTATCGGACGGCCGCGTATCGGCAGTACCGAATCATCGGCGGGCTCTCGTCCGGCGCTTACGGCGCGGTCAACATCGCGGCGCGCCATCCCGACGTTTTCGGTGTGGCGATGGGGTTCTCCGGTTATTACGTCGCCCGCGGCCCGGTCTTCGGGGTCGATCGCGCCTATGCCGACAGCAACAGCCCGACCATCATCGTCCAGCGCAGCGCCGCGGCCCGCTCCGTCCACTACATCCTCACGGTTGGCGCGGCCGATCCGTACCGCGCATCGACGGAAGGGTTCGTGCAACAAGTTCGCCGACTAGGAGTCTCTACCGATTTCGAGCTCATTCCAGGGGGAGGACATGGTGGTCGTCTCTTCTGGGACGGGCTGCTTTTCGGCCTCAAGGTCATCGAGCCGCAGCTCGCAGCGATGCCAGCGCCGCCGAACCCGACCCGAGGGTGACAACGATCATCCGTTTGCGAACCGCAGTTCGGAGTTGCGGCGGATAACTTCGCACTCTACGCTACGCCCGCGACCTGTCAGAAAGCCAGCCGATGAAGGAAACGACATCGGTCGGCTCCCGAACCCCGGGCCCGCAAGGACCCGATCAGTACGGAGCGAAGGTCCTCTCGGAAACGGGTGGACTGGGCGGCGGTAAGGGCTCGTTGGGTCACACCGGCGGGTTATCAACCGTAACGATGGGTCGCTTCAATTTTCTACAGGTTCTGCCGGCTTTGCCTTCCCGAGCTTGGCAGACCTGTGTGCCCTTTGCCCTAGGATTGGTCGCGTGAGCGCAGATGGCCAGGGCGCTGGCCCTCGGATTCCTTATCGGGTTCCCCATCGCCGCGTCGCCAGGCCCGATCTTCTTTCTGGTCCTGCGCCGCACCCTCTCGCGCGGCTGGCGTAGCGGCCTCGTCTGCGGACTCGGGGTCGCCACCGGCGACGCCATCTATGCCGGGCTGGCGGCCTTCGGCGTTGCCGCGATCACGAACGTGCTGCTCGGGCAGGGGCGCTGGATTGGCCTCGTCGGCGGCGTCGCCATCGCCCTGATCGGCGTGCGGACGCTTCGCTCAGACCCCCACCCTGGCCCTCCCCCGCAAGTGGGGGAGGGGAACTCAATCCAGCTGGTCGGCGCCT